>JACPVD010000012.1 GCA_016191895.1 Chloroflexota bacterium
CCGGCACGGGAACAAATTGCGTTAAATCCAAAACCGCAATTTACGACCGCGTTCAGTATATGTGGTTGTCCCGGCGATAATTGCCCGGCCGCCGGATATTGGCTATTATGACATGCCCCAAAATAAATTAAATCCCCCATTCACACCAAGTTTGCGCCCGGTGCTTGCAAATATGTTGACTGACACCGGAAACAGTTCGCCCGCAGTTCAACTGCGGGCGAACTTCAAAGCGACCGATACTTTCATATTTACGGCAAATTAAACGTCTTCACCAAAAAGACCGCCATCTGATCGCGCAGGACGGGCGAAGCGGGGCAATATTTTCCGCCGCCGCATCCGCCGGTGATTCCATCCGCCGCAAGTTTTTCGATCCAGTTGGCGGCGAACGATCCGACCGGCACATCGGTAAACATGCCTGTCGCTACTGGCGGGGAATATGCCGAGCCGTATTTAGCTCTTAAGAGGAAGATCGCCATTTCGGCGCGGGTCACATTGTTATTCGGGCAGTATTTCCCGCTACCGCATCCCGATGTAATCCCCTCCGCCGCAAGTCGTTCGATCCATGCCGCGCCGAAACTGCCGGCCGGCACATCGCTAAAGATTGTTCCCGTCGCGGCGGGAGGCGAATATGCGCTTCCATGAATGCCGCGCAAAATGAAGATCGCCATTTGTGCGCGGGTAACGGAGGTTGTGGGGCAATACATCATGGGTGAGGTACTGCATCCGCTGGTGATGCCGGCATTGTAAAGCCGCTCGATAAAGTCCCATGCCCAATAGGTGTTGGGCACATCCACAAAAATGGAAGGCACGCCGGCAGCCTGTACCGCAGCATACGCATTTACGCGGCCATGGCCCATTTGCGCGTCGAATCCGCCGCCGTTGACGTCGTCGGCGGTGTCTTGCAAAATCGTTTGCACTTCCGTCGCGGTCAGGTTGGGGTTGGCCGAAAGAATCAACCCGGCCACGCCGGAGACAACCGGAGACGCGCCCGAAGTGCCGTTGAATTCGGCGTAATAATTGCCTGCGCTATACCCGGCAGCGCCCATGATGTCGGTGGTGTATAGCCAGACGCCCGGCGCGGAAACGTCCAGCGCGGTGCCGTAGTTACTGCCCCAGTAATATTCATATCCGTTGCAAAGGTTATTGACCGGCTGCTTGCGCTGGTCGCACATGTTCGACGCGCCCACAGCGATCACCGTCGAAAGATAGCCGGGATAAGCCACCGAAGATAGATCGCTGTTTCCGGCGGCAAAGATCACCACAGCGCCCTTGCCGTCACGCCCAAGATTCTTTGCATTGGCAATGGCGTTGTTGATCACCGTGACCGATAGTCCGCCGCCCCAACTGTTATTCAAAACATCCGCGCCGTTTTGATACGCCCAGGTAATTCCATTGGCTAACGTGGCGTCGGTGGTGGCCCAGTTGTTGCCGACGCTGTATGCGATTCGCACCGGCATGATTCGGCAGTCCCGGCACACGCCGGCCACGCCCATGTTGTTATTGCCAAACGCCGCGGCAATACCGGCGACGCTTGTACCGTGCGCGTCGTTTCCCGAGGGATGCCCGCCGCTGCCGAGTCCGGTGGCGTCGTAGCCGGGCGCAAGTTTCGTGCTGTAATCCTGATGGTTTAAGTCCACGCCTTCATCGATCACAGCGATGATGACCGACGCGCTGCCGGTGGTGATGTTCCACGCTTCGGGCGCGTCGATGTCAGCATCGAGGGTCGTTCCTGCGCCGTTTTGCTGGGTATTGTTCAAATACCATTGATTGGGATAAAACGTATCGTTCGTCCCAGCCAACGGGCCGGTGGGCGGCGTCGGACTCATTTTCTGGAAGATGCGGACAAAGTTCGGGGCGGAATGAATCGCGGCCCCACTTTCCTGATACCTGTTTGCCAGCGAAAGGAGATCGAGTTGCGCCTTGTCCGTTGCCCTCAGCACAAAGGTGTTCTCCTGCCCCAAAACCTCAGAGACAATTTCAACTCCGTAGGATGCGTTGATGGCGTTGATCTTGTCCATGCCTGTGTTGGCGGGGAAGGTGACGATGAATTCATCTGTGATCACCATTTCCGCATCCGCGGTTTGGAAGACAGGGCTGATTTGTGAAACGGCTTTGCTGGCGCGGAGCGAATCGACCGTCGCGGCTGACTCTTTAACATTTGGCAGGAGAGCCAGCCTAAGGAGGGGAAAGAGGCGCGCGCCTTCCGTCGATCCCAGCGCCGCGGATTGTTCGGTTTCGTCATCGCTTGTAAACGTCACCGACACCCAGGATTGAGATGGGGTTAATGTAATCCGATGTCCGTCAGCGTAATAATAGTATTCCTGTTGTGCCCGCGCGACGCTTCCTGTGAGAAACGTCGAAACGATAATGATTGCCGCCCCGATTGCATTAAGCATTTTTGAAAACAAGCGCGGCGATTGAAATGTTTGCATAGATGTTCTCCATGATGAAATGTATTCAAGTATTTTAGTATAAGCGGGCGGGTATAAAACCATCATCTGACAAAAGTCCTACGAGAATAGTAGCGGCTACAAGACCGGATTGGAAAGGAGCCCTGAAGTTCTCCTTGCGAACTCCGCCCATCTCGTAAATTCAACCACAAAAACAACAATGCCCCCGAGATTTTCAGAGGCATTGTCGGAAGATGATTCTGTTATGGAAGGTTGAATGTATTTACAAGGAAGACCGCCATTTGCGCGCGGGTCACATTCGCATCGGGACAGTAATTGCCGCCGCCGCATCCGCCGGTGATTCCATCTGCGGCCAGTTGTTCGATCCATGCCGCGGCCCAATAACTTGATGGAACATCGGTAAAGATCGCGCCGCTTGCCGGGGGCGGGGTGTATGCGCTGCCATAGATGCTCCGCAACAGGAAGAAGGCCATCTGCGCGCGGGTGATGTTTGCTTCGGGGCAATAGGATGTGCCGCCGCATCCGCCGGTGATTCCTTCCGCAGCGAGTCGTTCGATCCATGCGGCAGCCCAGTGACTGGCTGGCACATCGCTAAAAATTGTGCCAGTTGCCGCGGGAGGCGTGTATGTACTGCCATGAATGCCGCGCAGGATGAAGATCGCCATCTGTGCGCGTGTGACGCTGGCTTCGGGGCAATACCGCAACGGGTTGGAAGCGCATCCGCCGGTGATGCCGGCATCGTAGAGGCGTTCGATGTAGTCCCATGCCCAGTAGGTTTCGGGCACATCGGAAAACGTGGTATTGGTCACTTCGAGCGGCGGATTGTTTTCCGCAAAGTATTCATGATTATCCGCGTTCATCACAGCATTGGCCGGGTTGCTGATGGCAAGCGCCTTGGCGCCGGTTTGTCCGTAGACAAAGTCGTCGGTGCCGGCGACGATGTTGAAGTGGGTAATCTCATGGATGAGTGTGCCGGCCTTCGAGTCGGTGCCGGTGTTGGGCGCGCCCCAAAATGCGCCGCACAGGTAAATGTCATATGGAGAATCGGGGTAGACGTAAGCGTATACGCCGGGGTCGGCGCAGGTGCAGTCGAAATTCATTGGGCTGGCGGTATCGACCGCGTTTTGCACTGCGGTGAAATGATTCGATGCCGTTGTATAACGGCCGGCGTCGTAAACACCAAACCATGTGACATAACGCGCGCCCTGTTTGTCCGCCGCAAAATAAGCGACGGCATTGGCGGCATAGGTGCTGGCGGAATTCCGCGCTGTGATCAGGGCGCCTTGCTGATCGGGGGAACAGCCGAAAAATCCATTTGTGCCGGTCACGACAAATGGGATGATTTTTTGGACGTTATGATTCACACCGGTTTTGATGGATAACGTCAACCTGTTCGATCCGAGTCGGGCATTTGCGATCTGCGCGGTATTCGCGCCCGCGTACAAATCCGGGGATGACGCGTTGTATTCGACTTCGTAATTTCCCGGGGCAGACAGGTCGTAATACGCCGAAAGATCGACATCGCGGACGATGCGTTCGCCCCCGGCCAGCAGGATGTAATCCGCTTCGGTCGACGCGACCCGTTTCACGAGTCGGCCGATATAGGCAACCGTCTTCCCGTTACGGGTGACTGTGAAAAGCGGCGCCTCGGTCCCATCTGTTGGGATCATCCACTTAAGGATTCGCAAAGGCTGGGTGTTGGGATTGGTGATCGTCACGCGCACGATAGAGTTCCCGGCAAAATTGGCGGCTTCCAGCTTGACCATTGCACCCGAAAGAGAATCCAGTGGGGAACTCTGCGCATAGGCAGATGGTGCGCTCCAGGAGCCTAAAGCAGCAAGTATCACCGCCAGAAAGAGGAGTGCAGATGTTGTTCCCTGCAAGAATGAAATACTATTTTTTGTTCGCATCTTTTTCCTCCAGCATATGAAAAGGGGATTGGAAAATCACGCTCTTTGGCAGTGTTTTCACCAAATACTCGCGCCGAAATTCTAACCGATAATTTGCTACCGTACATCGAAACTCTTTAAGGTTTTAAAGAATCCAGCAGTGAATTATTGCACGGTAGAGAAACCGATAACAGAAATTAAAAGAGACCCGGTTAGGGTCTCTTCGATATAATTCGATCGCGCTTACCGGCTTTGAACCTGCAAGTCGACTTTTACCCTGCCAGAAACCTTGTTCGCGGGCGAATGCGTGGATTTCTCCAGAATTTTCATTACCTTGGCCCGTGTCCCATTGTTCGAGAGGTTGGTCATCGAAAAACTATGTCTTGTCGAACGGTTCGGGGCAAAATCCATATTGATCGACAGGCGGAAATTTTCATCGGACTGATTAAGGTCCGATTCGAGATTGTCGATCACGGTTTCCACAAAACCCAGCAGGTTTTGCGCCGAAGCGTCGCTTTCCTTCGTCAGTATCTCGATTCCATCGAAGACAACTTTTTTGCTCATATGCAACTCCTTGGCTGTAAAACAAGCGAATAGAAACGCATTAATGAGCAAAGGATATACCCGGTTGAGCCACGCGAGCGTTGTCATTTCATGTTAATTTACATGAAACAGCTTCAAATAAACGTGTTGATCCACTTCTGTCAGGGGAATTAAAAAATTAAGGAAAAAATTATATGCCCACTTTGCCCGATAATTAGGTATAATATGAAATTGCAATAATCGGATAATCGGATAAACGGATTTCATATCAAATACCTTTGGAGGGGAATCCATGGGGATCAGTAAACATCGAAACACACAGCAAGACACCGCCTTTTCACAACCGCAACCGGCGGCAGAGGCGA
>JACPVD010000331.1 GCA_016191895.1 Chloroflexota bacterium
CAAATAACACCGTGCGCCCCTGCTGGGCGACATCGCCCATCTTGCCAAGACATTTCTTCTGAAACTCGGCATCGCCCACCGCCAGCACTTCATCCACAACGAGAATCTCGGGTTCAAGATGCGCCGCGACAGCAAACGCAAGCCGCAAATACATGCCCGAGGAATAGCGCTTGACGGGTGTGTCGATATATTGAGTCACTTCGGAGAATTCCACGATCTCATCGAACTTGGAATCAATTTCCGTGCGGCGCATCCCGAGGATCGCGCCGTTCATGTAGATGTTCTCGCGCCCGGACAACTCCGGGTGGAAGCCTGTGCCCACTTCGAGCAGGGAACCAACCCGTCCGCGGACAGTGACCGTTCCCGTCGTCGGTTCGGTGACTCGGGAGAGAATCTTCAACAGAGTCGATTTCCCCGCACCGTTGCGCCCCACAATCCCGAGGACTTTTCCTTCTTCCAAATCGAAAGAGACATCCTTCAGCGCCCAAACATAGTTCTGGTTCATGCGCCGGTCGGATTTGCCGATCATCGCCTTTGCCAGGCGAATGGGCGCGGAAACCGTATCCACGATCACATCGCGCAGCATGTTATAACGGAACTTCGTCTCCGCTGCGCCGATCTTGTATTGCTTGCCGATGTTGTGTACTGAAATGGCTGTTGTCATAAGTACCGTTGAAGGTTTGAAAGTTGAAGGTTTGCAACCTTCAACTTTCAACGTGTAACCTGTAACCTATATCGTATCCGCAAAGGTCTTTTCCATGCTTCTAAAGTAGAAAAGGCCCGAGATGAAAATCAAAATTGAAATACCAACCGAAACCCAGAGCGTGATATCGGGGCCGTTGCCGGTACCGAGCAATGCCCAGCGAAAACCGTTGACCACACCCGCCATTGGGTTGAGCGAGTACAGAATCTGCCAGCGGTCGGAGATCACAGAGGCAGAATAGGCCACAGGGGTGGCGAACAGCCAAAACTGAGTCAGAAACGGGAGGGCTTGATTCACGTCGCGATATTGCACATTGATCGCCGAAAGCCAGAGTGCCACTCCAAGAGCGGTCACGATCGCAAGCAGGAGGAAGAGCGGAAGAGTCCAGATCAGGTTCCATGCGGGGGTCACTTTATAGTAAAACATCAACCCAACGAGGATGACAAAGGCGATGGCAAAATCCACCAACCCCGCAAAGACCGAAGACATTGGCAGGATCAGGCGCGGGAAGTAGATTTTCGTCACCATGTTGTTATGCGCCACCAGCGAGCGGCTTCCCTGATTAAGCGCGACGACAAACAATCCCCACGGCAACAACGCGGTAAACGAAAAGACGGGATAGGGAATTCCTTCGGTGGGAAGTTTCGCCACTTTGCCAAAGAGGAAGGTAAAGACCAGCATGGTCATTACGGGTTGGATCACCGCCCACGCCATGCCAAGCAGGGTTTGTTTGTATTTCACTTTCACATCGCGCCAGACCATGAAGAAGACCAGTTCACGGTACATCCAAAGATCGCGCAGGTTGAGCGCGGCAAGCCCTTTGGATGGCTTGATGTAAACAGTGTGGGGTTCGTGTTTGATAAGTTCGGTCATAAGGTTGAAGGTTGAAGGTTGAAGGTTGGTTTTACTTTCAACCTTCAACTTGTAACTTGCAACTTATTTTATTTTGTCTCGATTCGCCTTGAACCATTCAATCGTGCGTTTCATGCCCTCTTCAAACGGGACCTGCGCGTTCCAGCCAAAGAGTTCCTTGGCCCGCGAGACATCCAATCCGCGGCGGGGTTGGCCATTGGGTTTATCTGTCTGCCAGACGATGTTCCCGGGGAATTCAGTCAGTTTGGCAATCATCTCCGTCAAGTCCTTGATCGAGATTTCATAACCAGAGCCAAGATTGACTGGAAGGTCGCCGTTGTATTTCTCGGCGGCAGTAACAATGCCATCAGCGGCATCTTCAACATACAAAAATTCGCGCGTGGGAGAGCCGTCACCCCACGCAGGTAATTCCTTGTCGCCGCGCTCGCCCGCTTCCACGGCTTTGCGAATCAGGGCGGGGATGACATGCGACGTGGCAAGGTTGAAATTATCGCGCGGACCATACAGATTCACAGGCAAAAGGAAAATGGCATTGAACCCGTACTGCTGACGATACGCCTGCGCCTGCACAAGCATCATCTTCTTGGCAAGGCCGTAGGGAGCATTTGTCTCTTCGGGGTAACCGATCCACAGGTCATCTTCCTTGAAAGGCACAGGTGTGAACTTGGGATAGGCGCAAACTGTGCCAATGGCAACGAATTTACCGATGCCATTCTTATAAGCCTGATGCATAAGTTCCACACCCATCATCAGGTTGTCGTAGAAAAAGTCGGCGGGGTGCTCGCGGTTCGCGCCGATGCCGCCCACGTTTGCGGCGAGATGGATGACGACCACATTCTTCGGGTCAATGCCAGCAAGCGTATCCACATACAGGCGTTTGATATCATTCGAGTCAACGAGGTTGTAGCTCTCAATGCGCGGAATGAAAATATCGGTCGCGCCGCGCTGTTTCAATTTTTCAATGACGAATGAGCCGAGAAAGCCCGCGCCGCCGGTGACGATGACTCTTTTGTTTTGCCAGAAGGTTGAAGGTGAAAAAGTTGAAGGTTGAAGGTTGGAAGGTTTAATGTTCGACATCGTAAGACGCTCCATCTTCACGGACTCGCCGCGCATTAGGCTGAGATTCCAGGTATTGGATAAAACGCGACAATTGCTTGCTGCAAATTTCCGCTGTTACAAACATTGTATCGAAGTCCTCTTCGGTGATATAGCCCTGGTCTCTGGCAATGTAAAGTTGAGCGCGCAATTCGCCAGCCGATCCCTTTGCATGACCAAGGTATTTGATAAACATCGCCTGGGTCTGGCTTTCAAACCCTTCGGCAATATTGGACATGATAGAAACAGACGCTCTTCTCATTTGGTCGCGCAACCCAAAATCGCGCGAGAATGATCCATCTGAAGAATGTGTATAAATCAAATTGGTCAAATCTTTGGCTCTTTGCCAAACCTCCAAATCTTCAAACCGCTTCGCTGTTGTCATTACATGCTCCTTCAACCATCAACCTTTGACCTGTAACTTGCAACCTGTAACCTATTGAACAATAAACTGCGCGTTCCTATATCGATCATCTGTCGGGTCTTTGATCAACCCTGTCTTCAACGCAAACAACACTTCGCGCACGCCGTCGTCTACATTCAGGGTGGTATCGAAGCCGAGCACGCGCTTGATCTTTTCGAATGAGACGGTAATGTCGCGCATGTCGCCGCCAAAGGACATATCCTTGTATTCGACAACGGTTTCTGGCATGCGCTTCAACACCAGACGAACAATATCATCCTTTGAGTAATTGCCGTTTTCGGTACCCAAATTGAAAACCTGCCCGCGAACTTTTTCCTTTTCGGCTTCGAGCCCCATGATCACGCCGCGCGCCACGTCGCGGATATGCACGAATGAGCGCGAGTATCCGCGCTGATAGATGATCAGCGAACGTTTTGTAAACGCATCCAGCACAAATTGATTGACGATCAAGTCAAAACGCGTGCGCGGCGAAATTCCATACAACGTGGCGAAGCGGAACAACAACGGCGAACACGCGGAATCTTTTTGCAAGAGTAAAAATTCCTCCGCGGCGATCTTCGTCTCGGCGTATAACGATTGCGGATTGAGCGGAGTCTCTTCGTTGACGGGCTTTCCATCGGGACTCAGCCCATAGTTGCTGTACGTGGACGAGAACACGAATCTTTCCACGCCCAAATCTGCCGCCTGCTCGAAGACCATTTTCACCGCTTCGACGTTGTACCGCCACGCCACCTGCTTCCCCACGGCCTGGCAGGCCGGGAAACCGACAATCGCCGCAAGATGCACCACCGAATCGGGTTTCTGCCAGCCGCCTTTGACAGCGTCGCGGATGGCGCGCGGTTCGGTGACATCGGTTTTGATGAAATGAAAGTTGGGATGATTCAAAAACGGGACAATGCTCTCGCCGCCGAACAGTAAACTGTCGAGGACGCTGACCCTGTAATTTTGGCGGAGCAGTTCCGAGGTCAGAATGGAACCGATGTAGCCCGCGCCGCCGGTGATCAAAATGTGGCGATCCGTCATTCCATGCCTTCCAGTCTGATTTTGTATCCATCCAAAACAAGCCCGGGCGCAGACTTATCATTCACCACAGAAATGCCTTGTTCGAGACAGGTGAGCTTGCAAATGTCGGCCACATCGCCGGAGCCGACGATGCGCACACGATCGTATCCCGCGCGGCGGAGTTTCGTCACATGATCCTTCACGCGCTGGCGGGTGCGGCGATAGACGGAAAAAGATTGCTCGACATAATTCACCGCGAGACGGGCGCGCAGGGCAAGGCCTTCGGGAGTGATGATGTAACGCAGTTTCTTGCGCTCGGCACGCGAGACCTTGACCGCGCCTTTGGCAATGAGCCGCTTTAAATGCCAATTGACCGTGCCAACGGCCACGCCCAACTGCGTGGCAAGCGTGGACTGGTTGACATCGGGGTCACTCTCGATCTGCTCGAGCAGGGTCAGTTCGCGGAGTTCTTCGTTTGTTGATTCCATCTCAAAATGTCAATCCAAAATTCAGTGACTGAATTATAACCCATTTGAGATGGGACAAAGTATCTTTTCAAAAAGAAAGGGGGTGCGGGGTGTTATAAGCGCGTTTCGCGCGCTCATAACACCCCGCACCCGGTTTCAATGATGGCGGGTTGAAAACCTGCCCTACGAATTATTTTGTGTGAAGTTTAGTAAAACAACCACGCCGTGATCGTAAACATCAGCCCAAGCGTGATGGGGAAAAAGATCAACTTGGGGTAGAGGTTGTCCTTGTACTCCAAAAAGCCGACATCGTCCGTTGCGGCGAAGATGACCGAGTTCACGGTCTGCAATAGGAGGATCATGTAAAGGGCAAAGTAAAAATACTCGATGTAGACCACGCCCGGGGCGTTCAGGGTGCGGCGGATATCCAGTTGGGAGAGAATGCCGATGAAGAAGAGCGAGGCGTAATAGCCGATCAATCCCGTGGTGCTGATCCCGTGCATTTCCATCTTGTCTGGAATCTGGGTGACGATGAACTGCACGCCAAAGGACATCAGGATCAGGATCAACATGGGGATGAGATAGGCCACGAACGCGTCCAACACTTCGCGACGCACGCCCACGTTGAAATACAGTTCCGGGTAGGCGGTCTGCCCCACATACGAGTCGATGCCGAAGTCTGCGGTGTAGTTGTTGTAGTGATAATTGAAGTAGGTGCGTTCCAGCGTGTAACGCTCCAGCACAAAATCGCGTTCGAGGCCGAGGAACAGGTCAGTTTCATGGGGCCAGAGTCCCTTGATGTCATAGGCCTTCAGGTCGGGGACGAGGATCACGTTGCGGTCAAAGTCCTGATGCCAGAAGCGAAGCCAGATGTCCTGGCGGTCGAAGGGATAACGGGAATAATCGAAGGTCTGGCGCAGGGTCACATTGAGATACCACCCGATGACGATTTCATCGTCCTGTTCCCTTTCATAGACAGCGTTCTCGCGGGTGTAATACACGTCCGCATCGCCCTCCGGCAGAATGAACCCCCGCGAAATATCGGCCGGGACATCCTTCGAATATTTCTGCCAGACATACCCGGTCACAAGCACGTTATTGGCGCTGGTGTATTCAATGGACTGGATAAATGCCCCGGTGGGGATATACACCGGCTTCTCGACCTGCGCTTCCTGGGAAATTTCATCCTGCTCCGCCTTCATGCAGTCCACATCCATGTTGTTGTCGATGAAGCGGATATAAATGGGGTTTTCAGCGCTGGGGATGACCGAAGGCGCGTTCAGGTTAATTTTCTCGCATGTTTCCCCATCCCTCACTGTCGCAACCAGGTGATAATGATCGGAATAGTTTTCATCGGGCGAACTTTTTGCAACCAGAAACCAGATCACGCCGATGCCCGCCATGCACAAAAGCGAAAAGGCCATGGCGGTAATCCATAGTCCCTTATCGCTTCCCTTTCTCGCCCCGCTGGAAAAATAAACGATCAATGTGAGCGCCAAAATGGCCGGCGTATACACCTGAATGACGGCCTGACGTATCTCCGCGGAAATATAACTTGGCGAAACCATCCGCGCGGCGAGCGCCGGTGTGGCAAGAATGGCGGCGGTGATGATTGTCAGCGACAGGACAAGCAACAATCTTTTCTTTTTCATGGCTCGTTCCCTTCCACTTCATAGTATGCTCTTTAAAAACCACGCCAACCGCGAAGATTCCGCCCGGTACGGCAAGATTTATCCTGCCCGCGCCCGGCGCAAACTGAAGTTTGCGGCACGTATCGCGCTACGAACTTTTCCGCCAAAAAGAACGTCATCCCTTTAATGGCGGGGCATCCTTGTCATACACAAAAACCTGCACATCCATCCCATCCTTGTTCAGCATATCGATGGCGGGCTGGAAGGTGGCGTCCTTGATCTTCTGCATATCGGCGGCGGGCGCGTACACTGAAAGCCGCGCCTCTTCATCGGACATTTTCGCCGCCTTCACCTCCGCCCCAGCGCAGGCGGCCTTGATCAATTCGGTCATTTTATTAATCGCTTCGTCAATGGTCATAAGCGGCTCCCTGTTTGAGTAAACAGCAAAATTATACCGGAATAAAAACCCTATCCGCTTTTCAATTTTGCAACGGTCACGCCCTCACCGCCCTCTTTATCGCCGCCCTCCTCGAACGACTTCACATACTCATGCCCGCGCAACGCTTCGCGTACCGCCTGGCGCAGCCGGCCTGTCCCCTTGCCGTGAATGATCCGCACAAACGGCAGACCCGAAAGGAACGCCTGCTCCAGATACTTCTCCATTTTATCGAGCGCGTCCTCGGCCATCAACCCGCGCAGATCCACTTCCATGCCGGGAGATTTCCTCGCGTCGGAAGTCGAAGGTGATGGACGGCTTACCACTTCCTGCTGTTTACTGTTGACTGATGACTGCTCACTGGCTCTTCTCACCAAATCCGACAACCTCGCCCGCACGCGGATCGTCCCAATCTGCACTTCCGCATCCGACTCACCCAGGGCTGTTACCACGCCATCGGCCTTCAACGTGCCGACAGTGACTCGCTCCCCTAATTTGAGAGATTGGTTATTGGAGAGTAGAGATGGGTCGGGTTTTCGCTCAACGGGTTGGGTCGTTTTCTCTTCCATCTCCTCCATTTTTTCTTCAATGGCTTTGATGGCCTGCAAAGGCTGGCTGGCTTTTTTGAGTTGCGACTTCAACGAATCGATATTCTTCTTTAATACCGCCACTTCGAGTTCGCCCTCGGCGCGGGCTTTGGCAAGGGTTTCGCGGCGTTCATCTTCTATTTTTTCGAGGCGTTTCTCCAGTTCGCGGTTTTGCGCTTCGAGTTTGTCACGCGCCTTTTCCAGTTTTTCCCGTTCGCGCGACGTGCGGTTTCGCTCCTTGCGGATGTCGTCCAGCAGTTTATCGGCGCGTAAATCCAGCGGATTGATCTCCGCCTTCGCCGCATCGATGATGGACTGGGCAAGACCCAATTTCTGCGCGATCAACAGGGCGTTGGACCGGCCCGGAAGTCCGAGAGTCAACTTATAGGTGGGGCGAAGCGTCTTAATGTCGAATTCAAGAGAAGCGTTGACCACGCCTTCCGTCGAATGGGCAAACGTTTTCAGTTCGGGGTAATGCGTAGCGACCAGGGTCATCGCGCCTGATTCAAGCAAATGGCTGAGAATCGCCCTCGCAATCGCCGCGCCTTCCTGCGGATCGGTGCCCGAACCAAGTTCGTCGAAGATGACCAGCGAGCGGCTGTCGATCTTCTTCAAGATGCGAATGATGTTTGTGATGTGCCCGCTGAACGTGGAAAGCGATTGCTCGATGGATTGCTCGTCGCCGATATCCGCCCAGACCGAATGAAAACACGGAAGTTCCGATCCGCTTTGGGCGGGGATGTGCAGTCCGCTTTGCGCCATGAGCGCCAGCAACCCGACTGTTTTCAGCGAGACGGTTTTGCCGCCGGTGTTCGGGCCTGTAATTACTACCGCGCGAGTCCCCGGTGCGGGGTCAACATCGATAGGGACGACATTATTCGGATCGAGGAGAGGGTGACGGGCATCAATGAGGTTCAAAGTTGAAGGTTGAAGGCTGGAAGGTTTTGAACCAGCAACTTTCAAACCTGTAACCTTCAACTCATTAATGATTGGCTCGCTCGCCCTCAACCCCTCCGCATATTTTGCTTTTGCAAAAGCCAGATCCAGCGCCGCGAGATTCTCCACGCCGTATTTCAACTCGGTGGCATGTTCGCCCACCTGCGCGGAGACCTCGGCCAGGATTCGGCGTTCTTCGTCGCGTTCCGCAAGTTGCAACTCGCGGATTTCGTTATTCGCCTCCACAACCGGCAACGGCTCCACAAACAGGGTTGCCCCGCTGGAAGACTGGTCGTGAATGATGGATTTGATCTTGCCTTTGAATTCAGACCGCAGGGGAATCACATAACGTCCATCGCGCTGGGTAACGATGGGCTCCTGCAACATGGAAACGGTCTTTGCATCGGTTACATATTTTTGCAGGCGGGTCATTAACCTGTCCTGCGCCACGCGCAAACTTCGGCGAATCTCCGCGAGTTTCGGAGATGCCGAATCCAACACCTCGCCGCGATCGGAGAGGATGCGCGTGATGGCATCCACAAGTCCGTGGGTTTCGGGCAGGCCAAAGGTGATCTGCGAAAGTTTGGGATATTCCTCCGTTTTCTTTTCAAACGTCTTCTTCAGGTCGCGGCACGAGATCAGCGTGGATTTGACGTCCAGCAGCGCATGCGTGTCGAGCACGCCGCCGCGCGCGGCAAGATCGGCCTGTGGGCGAATGTCATGCGCCGCGCCGACGCCCGCGCTTTGAATCGAAAGCAGTCTTCGCGCTTCGGTGGTCTCTGCGATGCGGGCGGCCGCGAGTTCAAACGACGACGTCGGTTCGAGCGAACGCGCCAGTTCCATCGAAGCGGAGAAATCGCAAAAGCCCGCCAGCCGTTCGAGGATCTTCGGGTATTCGAGTACGTTGAGTGTCTTGCTGTCCATGATGGAGATTATAAACCCTTGCCATCTCCATGATGGGCCCAGTAGTCGAGCCGCTGGACGAACCGCCAAACTCATAATCGCATTACCCATATAAGGGGAGTTCGCTTATAATTTGGAGCGGACTCCTTTTATTCGTATGGCACGCCGCTGGTTACTTCTTGTCTTTTCGCTGGTCATCGTCGTTTTGGGCGCGGCTTTTACGCGCTATAACGCCGCATCCGCTCCGCCCGGGCACGATCGCTACACCTTTATGACGGTAAACTACACCGCCTACGAATGGGTGCTCGCCACATGGGAGGATCAGGTACCTCTGTGCAACATCATCATCGATCATGAGGGAATACCCTTCGCCGGGGAAATCTACAGGGATTGCGGCGAAACCGTCTACGAAAACTGGATCGACCCCGATGTGCAAAAGCCCTGCATGAACACGAACAAGCACCTTTGCAGTGGATACTACGTCCACGCCTTGAAGAGTTACTCTGCGCAAAAAGAAATCCCCGCCGAACTTCCCCCCGCCACCGTATGGGTTTCGCTGGAGGGTTGCCAACCCGTTTTAAGCGCCCCTACCAATATTTGCGAAACCTCGCCGACCCTTGTCATCACCGGCGAAGAGCCTCTGCCCGGTCACACAATTATCCGCATAGAGGGAACGTACGACGGCAGGTCTTTCAACTGCAATGACCCAGTCTGCAAGTTCGAGATTCCCGGAACGGTTGAAGAAGGCGTGACCGTGGAGTTCTGGGCATTCTCCTCATATGGCGACAGCAGCCTCGTATACAGCGCGCTGGTGCGCGTGCAACAAGCGGATACCGGCGACCCCGACAGCCATTCCTGGTACGCCGATGTGCTGTCCTCTCAATGGAGAGGTCATGCCGTAGCCACCTGCTCCGATTCATGGGGCGCCTTCCCGCCTGTCGGCGGACCGCCCGTATGGCTTTCCACTCCCAAACTCAGCGAAGAACTTAGCAGTGATATTCCCTATACCTATCTTGCGGCCAATCTGATCAAGCAGGGCATTGTGGATGCCAGTGCATGCATCGACGGCGGCCTGAACCCGGATGGCACGGTCAATCAATGCGGACTCGAACAGGCGCGCCCCGCGGTCACCGCATGGCAAAACCAATTCGATGAGTTAATTCTCACCACTGCAAAGGAAACCGCCGTGCCTGCACGTTTGCTGAAAAACCTCTTCGCGCGGGAAAGTCAGTTTTGGCCGGGCGTATATGAGGGCATGGATGATTTCGGCCTGGGCCAACTCACCGAAAACGGCGCCGATACCACCTTATACTGGAATAGTTATTTCTACGAGCAGTTTTGTCCGTTCGTGCTTTCGTCCGACGCATGCGGCAACGGCTACATCCACATCACCGAAGAAGAGCGGGGCGAGTTGCGCCGCGCATTGGTGCGCAGGGTCAACGCCACCTGCGCCGAATGTCCGTTGGGAATCAACCTCGAGCAGGCCGGCTTCTCCGTCACCGTCTTTGCCCACACCATGATCGCCAACTGCGAACAAACAGGACAGGTGATCGAAAACTATGCCGGCGATGCGCCGGGGGCAGTCGCATCATTCGAAGACTTGTGGAAATTTACGCTGGTGAATTACAACGCGGGCGGGGGATGCCTTGCCGAAGCCGTCAGTTATCCCATTGGGTTGGGGCAGCCGCTCACGTGGGAAAACGTCTCGCCGTATCTCACCGGCGCATGCGGCGCCGCGGTGGATTACGTCAACGATATCAGCCAATAACCCCGTTACTCAAACATCTCAAAAAACGCAATCGCCACTTCGCGCTTCACCCGTTCCATCGAAGGGGCAGGGTC
>JACPVD010000332.1 GCA_016191895.1 Chloroflexota bacterium
ACTAGATGAACCCACCAACGACCTCGACGTCAACACCCTGCGCGCCCTCGAAGAAGCCCTCACCGAATTCGCAGGCGTCGCCCTCGTCGTCAGCCACGACCGCTGGTTCCTCGACCGCATCTGCACCCACCTCATCGTCTACGAAGGCGACTCCGTGGCGAAGATGTACATCGGCAACTGGTCCGATTACGAAACGATGATGACCGAAAAATTCGGCAAAGATTTAACTCCGCATCGCGTCAAATACCGCACGCTGAAGAGATAATCACGTAGGGGCGGGTCTTGCATCCGCCCCTTTTTGTTTAATCAAATATTTCATCCTCAATCAAAGGGCGACCGTGAAGGTCGCCCCTACAACCAATTGGCGAATGATTGAAAAAAGGTGTCACATGCCACTCCCCGAATCCCTCTCCAAACCGATCTTCTACCTCATCTACAATCTTATCCGCCTAGGGAGCGGGGTTCGCACACCCATGTTGCGGCGCGCGGTGCAACCTCCCGCCGAAGAAAAACGCGCCGCCTTCGACCGCCTGCTCGATACCGCCCTCGAAAGCGGAAGCGGCAGCCTTATCCAGTACGACCTGCCCTATCCAAAAATTGACTTTCTCCATTACCTCTGCGATTGGCGCGGCTTGGTGGTTCATGGTTCACCGATGCACGATCTGAATACGCTTGAACCGATTCGTAAGAGTCGTGACAACACCGAGTTTGGCAACCGCACCCAGATTTTCTGCTCACCCGATGCGATCTGGGCAATGTGGTTCGCCATTTTAGACAAAGATAAATTCACCCTCACCAACAACGCCTGTATCCGTATCGGGTCGAGCGCGCGCCGCGAAAAGTATTATCACTTTGCCCTGCCCCGCAATAAAAAGGAAGATCATCCCTTTGCCGAAGGGATGCTGTACATCTGCCGCGCCGAAGACTTCCCCTCCCGCCGCGTCATCCCCATCCTGAAATTTCTTGGCGGCGAAGTAGAAGAATGGGGCAGCGAGCAACCCGTCCAACCGCTTGCCAAGATCGCCGTCGCACCGTCCGAGTTTCCGTTTTTAGAACAAGTTCAGTTTGCGAAGTAACCTGTCAAAGGCTTATCGGGGCGGACCTGTGCGTCCGCCCTTTTTTGATTCCTCTTGACAACTCTATATTTACTAATATAATTAGAAAAAACTAATATCATTAGATAAAATGAAAAAATCCAAACTCCCGTCCCCCCGCGTACAACGCAACCGCGAAGTTGCGACCCAATCCATTCTCAATGCCGCCCGCGCCATCATGCGCGAAGAAGGCGTGGCAGCCCTCTCCATGCAAGGTCTCGCCCGCCGCATGGACATGCGCGCCCCGTCCCTTTACAACTACTTCTCCAGCAAAGCCGAAATTTACGACACCCTCTTCCGCCTCGGATTCACCCTGTTCGATGCGCACATCAGGGAATTGATGAAAACCTCCGCAGGTCTGCGCGACGAACTGCGCATCAACATCGAAGGCTACATGTCCTTCGCGCTGGAAAACCCCGACCTGTATCAACTATGTTTCGAGCGCCCCGTGCCTGGCTTTGTGCCATCCAAGGAAAGTCTCGCATTAAGTTTCGGCATCCTCGACCAATCGTATCAACGCGCCGCGCAATTCAAAAAACAATTGAACACCAAACTCACAGGGCAACAGATCGTCGATACGGTCATCGCCATTGCCCATGGTCTCACCGCCATGCATCTATCCAACGAGCCGCATCTCCCCGTCGGACAGGGTCGCTTCGGTTCGTTAATTCCCGTCGTCTTATCCATACTCGAACAAGCCATGCCTATTAAAGGAGAAAGCAAATGACCGCCTTATCGTTATCCAAAACCGTTCATGCTGATTCCATTCCTTCTGTCCATGCGGATGAAGCCCACCGCCTCATGACCGAAGCCTTTAGCCGCTTGCTGACCCTTCTAGAATCTCTCCACGCTGACGATTGGTACAAACCCACCGCCTGCACAGCATGGGATGTTCACGACATGGTGGCGCACCAGGCTGGCGGATATTTGAGCGGCGTCAGCCTGCGTGAGATGCTGCGGCAGTACACCCAAATCCCGAAGCAGGGACAACTGCCCGAAGACGCGATCAATGCCTTGCAGGTTGGTGAGCGCAAAGATAAATCTCCTGCCGAACTCATCACAGAATTAAAACAGGTTGGTGCAAAAGCCATTCACAACTGGGCATACGGATTCAATGCCGTCAAGTGGATTCATACCCCCCACCCTGTTGGAGGCTTTATGTCTCTGCGTTATCTCATGTGGGTCACGCACAGCCGCGATACCTGGATGCATCGCCTTGACATTTGCCGCGCCACGAACCGTCCTTTCGAGCAGACCCGCGAGCACGACGGGCGCATTATCGAATTGGTGGTTCGCGACGTGGCTCAGAAATTGCGCAAGCGCCTCAATGGCAAAGCCATCACCCTCACGCTGACGGGAGTCTCTGGCGGGGAGTGGCTGCTCGGGAACGGCAAAGCAGTTTCAGGCTTGGAAATGGGCGCGCTCGATTTCAATATCTTCGTCTCGGGTCGTTATTCATATGAAGAAGGCATGAGACAGGCGCGCATCACAGGCGAAAAGCCTCTTATTGAAAGCGCCTTCAAAGATTTACTCATACTTTATTAGACGCAAAACCAGATTAACGAAAACTAGCGAGGAGTAGTGGAAAAAATTATTCTGCGTATCCTGTTCAACACAGAATCGCTCTTTCTGAAAGAATGGGGTCCGCCCGCCTGTTTGAGGCATTCGCGTTAGGGATTTTTACATTTTTCTCCATGCTATAATCCGCAATCGTTTGACCCAACCCATGGAGGAACCTGTGCCAAGCAAACTCGCCATACTCATGCTCGCCCTGAGCGTTACCCTTTCCGCCTGCGGAGCATCCGCAAGTGGCGGAGCGACAACCGCCGTCGAAGGCTACATCACCGCCCTTGCGACCAAAGACCAAGCCGCCCTCATCTCCAACTCCTGCGCCGACTGGGAAGATGATGCCCTGATCGAACTCGACTCCTTCGCCCTCGTCGAAGTCACCGTGGACGGAATGTCCTGCGCTGAATCCGGCGCCGACGGCGACAAGACCCTCGTCGACTGCACCGGCATACTCAACATGAGCTACAACGGCGAACCCCAATCCCTCGACCTCGCCGACCGCACCTACGAAGTCATCGAACAAAATGGCAACTGGCTCGTCTGTGGCGTACGCTAAGAACTGGTTGGTGGTGGTCAGTTGGTAGTTGGCAGCAAGCCTGCCGTCAACTGACTACTACCAACCGTCAACTACCTACCACCAACTGTCAACTACCTACCACCAACTGTGAAAAAAGAAAACCTCCTCGCCCTTCTCCTCTGCCTCATCCTCATCGCCCTCGTCATCTTCACCGCAGACTCGAGCCCGACGTGGATCTATCAAGGCTTCTAAATGGCGCTTGAAAATATCCTGATTCTCGCCGCCGCCTCGCTCCTCTGGGCAGCCCTCCTGCGCAACCATGGCAGGACGTGGTTCATGCTCATCGCCAGCGTCGTCGTCATCTTCTGGCTGCAACCCGCCCTCCCCATCCGCGGCGCCGACTTCTTCACGCCCCTCGCCACACTCGTCCTCGTCGTCCTCACCTGGTTCATCACCGCCGACGACGAAACTCGCAAGGGACGCAAAAACATAACCGTTCTTCTCATCATCGCAGGCGTCGTCCTTTTACTCAACCTCACCCGCTTCCTTCCCGCAGACTTCCAACTCCTTACCGCCTCGCGCCCGCCCCAACTCGAAACGACTCTCCTCATCTTTTTTATAACAGGACTGACGCTGTTAGCATTCTCTCGTCTGACG
>JACPVD010000333.1 GCA_016191895.1 Chloroflexota bacterium
GCGCAAAAGGGTTTTGCTGGATGGGGACGTTCCCTCCCCGGTCAACCCGCCTTCCGGTTGCCGCTTCCGTACGCGATGCCCGATTGCAGACAAGGTTTGTTCTGAATCGCGCCCTGATTTCCGCGAGGTGAAACCAGGCCATTTTGTAGCCTGTCACATGGTTAAGTAATATTTAGTTAAGAAAGGAGGCACCCCTCTAACCCTTTCCAAAGTTTGTTCGTCCTTGTCGTACCAAGCACGTCATAAAAAATACTCAATCAAATTTTGAGGAGAAGAAAGATGCGAAAATTATTTGCTTTGTTAAGCCTTCTTGTGATCGCCAGCATGCTTCTTGCCGCCTGCGGTGGCACGCCTGCTGAGACCACAGACGAACCCGGTGCGGTGGATGCCCCCACAGAGGCGGCTGCCCCGGCCGATTCCGGCACGGAAGAAGCCAAACCGGCGGTCCTGCGCGTTAATGTCGGTACATATCCCGACATCATTGACCCGCAGAAGTCGTCCTTTGTGATCGAGATTGCGACCCTGAAGTTGATCTACCAGGGGCTTACCTCGCTGAACGAAAACCTGGAAACCGTTCCGGGCGCGGCTGAATCCTGGGAATACAACGAAGACGCCACCCAACTGGTCTTCACCCTCCAGCCGGACCTGAAGTATAGCGACGGCTCCACGCTCAACGCCAAGCGCTTCGAGTTTGCCTTCTTACGCAACATCGACCCCACCACCGGCGGCGAATATGCCTCCATCACGGACGAAATTCTCAATGCTCCCGAGTGGCGCGCGGCTGATGCGAGTGCGGATGATTACAATCGCGATGAATGGACTGCCAAAGTGGGCGTGAAAGCCTCCCATGCCGACGGTTCAGACTGCGCCGATTACGAAGACGCCGCCTGCGACACCCTGACCCTGACCTTCTCCAAGCCCGCGCCCTATTTCCACACCATTGCCGGAATCTGGGTCAGCTACCCTGCCAAGCAGGAAAACATCGAAGAAGGCGGCGACCTGTGGTGGAACTCCTCCAAGTATCAGATCGGTAATGGTCCCTTCGTGATGAAGACCGTGGAGCCGTTTGTGCGCCAGTACTTCACCCCGAACGCCAACTTTGCCGGACCCGCCGTACCGAGCTACGATATCGAATATTTGTACATTACCGACTCGGCTGTCTCCTTTGAAGCCTATCGCAACGATGAATTCGATGTAATCGCTTCGGCAGCGGAAGACCTTGACGCGATCAACGGCGATGCCGACCTGACCGCCCAGCACATTACCTGGCCCGGTTCCTGCACCATCAAGATCCAGTTCAGCCTGCAGCCCACCTGGAACGGTATGCCCAACCCCTTCACCGACAAGAAAGTTCGTGAAGCCTTTGCCTTTGCGTTTGACGCCGAAGGCTGGGTGACCGACGTGGATGGCGACCTTTCCTCACCGACCTGGACCTGGATCCCCCCCGGATATCCTGGATACGATCCCGAGTCTCCTTTGAACTTCAACCCCGAAGCCGCCAAAGCCGCCCTGGCTGAAGCGTCTGAAGAGTTCAACAG
Organism: Chloroflexota bacterium; assembly: GCA_016191895.1. Taxonomy (GTDB): domain Bacteria; phylum Chloroflexota; class Anaerolineae; order Anaerolineales; family Villigracilaceae; genus Villigracilis. The sequence continues at coordinate 1,539 of JACPVD010000333.1, forward strand.
CGCTGAAAAGATCAACGCCATGGGCTTGAAGATCACGTTCGGCGATACCCCCCGAAACCGCCAGCGGACAGAGTGGCTGGTTGCGAACTATCAGAAGCACCTCGGCATTGAATTGGGTCTTGACCCGGTTGATACCACCACCTTTACCGCCCTGCAGAAGGACCCGAACACCTACCCGTTGCTTTCCCGCGGCGGCTGGTGCGCGGACTATCCCGATCAGCAGAACTGGTTGAGCGTGTACTGGCGCTCTGACACCACGTTTGCTTCCCGCCCTGGCTACGTCAATGCAGAGTTTGACGCCTTGGTGAACGAAGCCGATGCCACCCTCGATCCTGTCAAACGCGCAGAACTCTACCAGCAGGCGCAACAGATTTTGCTCAACGACGTTCCGGCGGCGTTCGGTTACAACAGCCTCAATCACTACATGGTTAAACCCTGGGTGACCGGCTATCAACTGACCCCGCAGGATGCTGTCTTCCCCGGCGATACCCTTCCCTGGACTATCACCGTTGATGCCAGCATGATGCCGTAAACTTAATTGCACGTTTTGGGCTGGCTGCCATTCAATGGGCAGCCAGCCCAAATTTTCTCGAATCGAGGCTGTAGTGACTACTTACCTTATCCGCCGTTTGTTGTGGTTGATCCCTGTCATTCTTGTCGTCGGCGCGGTGACGTTTATCTTGATGCATAACACCCCCGGCGGTCCGTGGGATACCGATCCCGAACGCCGCCAGGTGGATGCATCCACTGTGCAATCATTGGAGTCGTTTTATGGACTGGATAAACCACTCTGGCGCCAATTTTTCGCGTACATGATCGGAGACTTCAACAATAAAGGCGAATTTGTATGCGGTCTTCCCTGCGGCAATTTTGGTCCGTCCTATCGCCAGCGCGGCGTGCCGGTGCAGGCGATTCTGTTTTCCCCGCCCGAAGGCGAGGATGGCGAGATGCGTCCCTGGTATTACAGCCGTTTTGGGTACTCCCTGCGTCTGGGATTGATCGCGTTGGTGATTGCCATATCGATTGGCATTCCCCTCGGCGCGATTGCAGCGCTCAAACAAAACACGATCGTGGATTACGTCAGCCTGCTGGTCGCCACTGCGGGCGTCTCATTGCCGGGGTTTGTTATTGCC
>JACPVD010000353.1 GCA_016191895.1 Chloroflexota bacterium
ACCCTCGTCGAACTTCGATGGGCGCGTCTGTTTCTCCTTCGCGTAATACATAACATACGCGCTGGATGTCGGAACAATAGCCTTCGTATTTCACGCCGAAATCAAAGTGGATTAAATGTCCGCGTTCGACTTTTATTTCGGTGGGGCCGTTATGCCCAACCGGGGAGTTCGGCCCGCTGTTAACAGCGGGATTGCTTTCGCGCGGCCAGGCAAAATCCACGCCGTATTCTTTCATCAGGGCGTGCATATAGTCTGCGATCTGGATTTCGGTCATGCCGACTTTGATGAAATCGAACGTTTTCCTGAATATCTCTTCCGTGATCTCAATCGCCTTTTTGACTCGCGCCTGTTCGGTTGGAGTCTTTCGTCCGCGCAGGGAGTTGATGACCGGCTCCGCGCTGATGATGCGGCCCGCATATGGCGTTCCTGCGAGATACTCCATCAGGAATTCATACATGGCGTGAGTCAAACCGTCCGCGTGGACATTGTTCCGGGATGTGTTAACCGCTATACGGTCGGGGTTGAGGCGGGTGATTGTCTCCTTGAAGAGTCCGCTGACAGCGGTATCATATCCGATGATTTGGGTAAAAACACCCAATCGTTCTATCGCCTCTTTTTCGAGGTTGCCGATGATGGCGACTTTTTTGCCTTTGCGGGTGAGGATGAGCGCGGAAGGCCATGTGAGATCGCCGTCGCCGATCAGAAAATCGAGGGCGGGGTCGCGCACGCCGCTCGTCTCGCGGACGAAGGTCAGCCACATATCAGTGTTTTGTTCTTTGAGAATTTCGATGGCTTGATTTACTTTTTCCTGAATAAGGGACATGGTTTCTCCTTTTACCTCGAACGTCTGGAGACGTTGTGCTCCAATCTTATCCTTTTCGCGGGTCTTTGACTAAAAAAACAAGGATGCCGATCATAATCAATGAAAGAGTAATCGAGATCGAAAATGTGGGGATAAAGCCCGCCGCATCGACGATCCAGCCGCCGATCAACGGGGCGAGGATGGTGGCGGGCGCGGTGAGAGTTTGCGAGAGGCCAATGTACAGCGGGCGTTCTGTTTCGGTGCCAAAGTTGACGGTCATGGCCATGCCTGTGGTCCACATCGAAACATTGGCAAGACCCGCGAGCAGGAAGATGGGATAAAACCAAATGATGGATGTGGCAAACCATGCAAATGTTGAACTAAGTAACGCGGCCACCGCGCCGACCATTAACATGGAACGATGCCCCCATCGATCTCCGAGCCAGCCCATGCCGGCGTTGGCGACGGTTTGCGAGATGGTCAATGTGGCGGTGAGGTAGCCGGCGGTTACGGCGTCCATGTTGAAGTGGCGCAGGGCGTACAGGATGTAGAACGAGAATCCCATGGTGGCAAATTGCGATAAAAAGCGCGATGTGAGGAACCAGTTGAAATTGGAATCTTTGCGCAGGATGATTTTTGCGTCGTCCCAGAAGTGGGTCTTTTCTTCGGGGATGATCTTGCCGGTATCTTCTGGCTCGCGCGTCAGCGCGAGGGCGAACCAGGATAAGGCGAAGAAAACGCTTGCGACAAAGAAACAGGCCGCAAAGTCCTGCGGTGAATCGAGATAATCGAGCAGGTAACCCGCGGCAACAGCCGATCCGCTGATGAAGAGGTTTGCGAGCCCGGCCTGGAATCCAAAAAAAGTTCCGCGATAATCGGGCGGGATGATTTTCGAGATCATCGACTGCCAGGCGTTTGCGGTGAATCCGCCGCCGAGTCCCTGCCAGGTGAGGAGGATGAACGTGATCACGAGCCCGGCCTGCAAGCCAATGGCGGGGAGCAGGAGGGCGACGATGGCGAATCCCAAAAACGGAATGCGCTCATGAATGGTGGTCAGAATAACCGTGCGTTTGTATTTTCGCAATCGCGAAACATGACTTGCCGTAAATAATTGCGGCAATTGCCAGCCGACGGAATGAATGGCGGGAACGAGACCGATGAGCAATGCCGAGTCGGTCATGGATGCGACGAAGAGCGGCAGGACGGTGCCAAAG
>JACPVD010000354.1 GCA_016191895.1 Chloroflexota bacterium
GCAGCAGAATTTTTGAAATGGCCTTCCTTGCTACTCTATTGCGCTTGGGCTATAATCCGCCCGCTTCAACCCAAAAAGGTATCCTCTCAATAAATTGGGGTGTGGTGTGTTTTGAGCGCGCGAAGCGCGCTCAAAACACACCGCTTCCCCCATTTCTTTTTGAAAGATACAAAAAATCAAACAAACAAGGATAGGATAGTGCAAGCATGATCGATGTAAATGAACTTCGCAAGGGCGTCACCTTTGAGTTGGATGGAAACCTGCTCAAAGTGCTGGATTACAGCCACAACAAAACCGGGCGCGGCAACGCAAATATCAAGGTCAAGGCGCGTAATTTGCTGACCGGCGCCACGATCGAGCGCACCTTCAACTCCGGCCTGTCGGTGCAGGATGTGAGCCTCGACTTTGCCAACGTGTCTTATCTCTATAATGACGGCGACATGTACTACTTCATGGACAACGCCACCTTTGAACAGCCCGCCATTAAAAAAGAATCGCTGGGCGATAGCGCTCAATTCCTGAAGGAAGGCATGGAAGTGAAACTCACCTTCTACAAAGGCGAAGCCATCGACGTGGAGCTTCCCACATCAGTGGATTTGAAAGTTACAGAAGCCGAAATGGCAATTCGCGGCGATACTGCCACCGGCGTTACCAAGAAAGTCACCACCGAAACCGGTGTTATCGTCCAATGTCCCAACTTCGTTGTCGTCGGCGACACCATCCGTGTAGATACCCGCACCGGCGAATATGTGACGAGGGTATAAAAGTAAAAACGTAAACAGGTAGGCACGGAAGCGGACATGCTTTGCCTGTCTGCTTGTTTACCTGCCACCTGCCACTTTCCCTCCCCCTGAAAACCCCCGCCGGGCGCGAATGCCCCCACTTTTACGGTAACTACTTCCGAGGCCGCAACGAGGAAGAGTGCCGCCTGCTCGCGCTTCACAACCAAACATGGTATCCCGACCTGTGCAAGACCTGTCCTGTGCCGGATGTTATGCGAGCGAACTCCTGCCAGCACATGAAATTGAACGTCGTAGTTGGGCGTTCCATTGCGACGCTGTTTCAAAAACGGGTGCAGGCCAACGCCTTTTGTGAAAAAGTAAAACGAAATGTACCCGAACCGCAGGTTGGATGCGGGGAATGTCACGCATTGCCGTTTAAGTTTGAAATCAAGGAATAGCCAAAACGAGACTCCGGGGGAGTCCAATAAAACATGACGCTTACACTCTTGCTCGACCTCGACGATACCCTGCTCAATACCCATGTGGAATCTTTTGTGCCCGCCTATTTTCAGGCGCTGGCCAGGGAGCTTGCGCCGAGCGTGGCCCCGGAGATTATCTTTCGCGCGCTCATTTCCTCCATGCGCCAGATGAGCGATAACGAGGATTTTTCACAGACATTGAAGGATGTCTTCGACGCCGATTTTTTTTCACAGATCGGCGCCTCGCGTGATGCGCTCGAACCCGTCATCGAAAAATTTTATGAGGATGTCTTTCCGACCCTTGCCGGCCTGACCTCTCAAAATCCCGATGCAAAACCCTTTGTCGAATGGGCGTTCTCGCAGGGTTTTCGTGTTGCAGTCGCCACCGATCCACTTTTGCCGCGCGAAGCCACGCATCAACGATTGCGCTGGGCAGGTTTCGAGCCCGGGCAATTCGAACTTGTAACCACCTACGATCATTTTCATTTTTCAAAAACACACCCGGCGTATTTTGCCGAAGCGCTTGGCCGCATGGGCTGGCCGGATGGCCCTGTGTTAATGGTTGGCAACGACCTTGATCGCGACATCCTCCCCGCGCAAAGGCTTGGGCTGAGAACCTATCATGTGGATGCAGAACCCGCTTCCCGGTCCGGACCGGATGCGGCTCCCCGCGGCAAGTTGTCGGATCTGCGCCGCTGGCTTGAGTCTGCCGATCCCGCATCCCTGACTCCGTCTTTCAAATCGACCGATTCCGTGCTTGGAATTTTATCTGCGACCCCGGCCGCATTGAACAGTCTGTTGCGCGGGTTGGATGATTCTGACTGGGCCCGCGAACCCACAGTGAATGATTGGGCGGCTATCGAAGTGTTATGTCATTTACGCGACACCGAGCGCGAGATTCACCACATGCAAATCAAGCTGTTTGATGGACGGAACGAACCGTTCATTCCGCGGCCGGACACCGGTGTATGGGCAAGCGGCAGGGACTATTTGCACGAAAACGGTTCGTCCGCTTTAACTGAGTTTAATGAAGCCCGGCGCAAAACACTGGAGTTATTGAGGGGCGTTGCGCCGAATGAGTGGGAACACAAGGCGCGGCACGCCATTTTCGGCCCGACGAATTTTCTCGAAGTCGTAGGGTTCATGGCCGATCATGACCGAATGCACATCCAGCAAATTTGGAGCGTCTTGAAAAAGTTGTAATTTTAGGCGTGTCTTGCATCGCGGTTCAGTGTTATTAAGCAAAACGACAAAGCCAGCCTGACAGATTCGGAGTTCAAAACCTGCAGGTTTTGATTGTCGTGATTATTCAAGGAGAATATTCAATGAGGAAACGCGTGGTGGTAACCGGGCTTGGGTGTTTGAGCCCGGTTGGCAACAATGTGAAAGATACCTGGCAGACCTTGCTGGCCGGTAGATCCGGTGCGGCTCCCATTACCGCGTTTGATGCCAGTGCGCACAAAACCCGTTTTGCCGCGGAAGTAAAGGGATTTGACCCTGCCGCACTTTTCGGCGTCCGTGAAGCGCGCAAGATGGATCGTTTTACCCAAATGGCGACAGCCGCCGTACTGGAAGCCATCGAACACTCCAATTTGGCAATTGACGACAATAACCGCGACCGCGTGGGCATCCTGATCGGCACCGGAATCGGCGGCATTGGGACTCTGCTCGAACAATATGATGTGATGCGTTCGCGCGGCCCGGAGCGCGTCAGCCCGTTTCTCATCCCCATGATGATCTCCGACGGCGCAGCGGGTAACATTGCCATTCGCATTGGCGCGCGTGGGCCGAACATGTCGCTTGCCACCGCCTGCGCTTCGGGAACAAACTCGATCGGCGAAGCCGCGGAAATGATTCGGCGCGGCTCGGCCGATGTGATGATTGCCGGCGCGTCGGAGGCTTCGATCATTGCCGTTGCCATGGCCGGCATGAACGTGATGACCGCACTCTCCACCCGTAACGACGACCCGGAACGCGCCTCCCGTCCGTTCGATAAGGATCGCGACGGATTCTTGATGGGGGAGGGCGCGGCGGTATTAATGCTCGAGTCGTTGGAATATGCACAGGCGCGCGGCGCAAACATCCTGTGCGAGTTTACCGGTTATGGAACTACGGACGACGCGTATCACATTTCGGCTCCCGCTGAAAACGGCGCAGGTGCGGCACAGTCGATGAAACTTGCGTTGGAGAACGCCGGCCTCCAGCCCGCCGATATCGGCTACATCAACGCGCATGGAACGTCCACGTATCTGAACGATAAAAGCGAAACGAACGCAATCAAGAGCGTATTTGGCGGGCAGGCGTATAAAATCCCTGTCTCCTCCACCAAATCCATGACTGGGCATTTGCTCGGCGCGTCCGGCGCATTGGAAGCAGTGATCAGCGCCATGTCTATTGTGGACAACATGCTGCCGCCCACGATCAATTACGAAACTCCCGATCCTGAATGTGACCTGGATTACGTCCCCAACCAGCCACGCAAAGCGCAGCCGAAGCATGTCATGTCCAATTCATTTGGGTTTGGCGGCCATAATGCCACGCTGGTGTTGAGTCGTTTCAATGTAACTTCCCAATAAATTGGGGCGCGGGGTGTTTTCAGCGCGCGAAGCGCGCTGAAAACACCCCACTTCCCCTTAATCAATAAAGGAGCAAGAATGCCATTCGCGCATATTACAGGCTGGGGCATGCATGTGCCCGAACCTGTACTGACCAACAATGACATCGCCAAAATGGTGGAAACCAACGACGAGTGGATCCGTGACCGCACCGGAATCCGCGAACGGCGCATCGCCCGCGAACATGAATTTCCGTCCACGTTGGGAGTCGAGGCGGCGATCAAGGCTTTGCAGGTTGCCAATCTTGCTCCCACCGAATTGGATCTGATCATCTGCGCTTCGTCTTCGCCGGAATACATCTTCCCCTCGACAGCTTGCTTGATTCAGGATCAACTTGGCGCAAGCAAAGCCGGCGCTTTCGATTTGCAGGCGGCCTGCACCGGCTTTATTTTTGCAACCAACATGGCGGCGCAGGCAATACGCAGCGGCTCGATCAGGAACGCGCTTGTCGTTGGCACGGAGGTTCTCTCGCGTTTTGTCAATTGGAAGGATCGCAACACCTGCATTTTGTTTGGCGACGGCGCCGGCGCGTTTGTTTTGCAAGCCAGCGACTCGCCCGGCGGGGTATTATCTGCCGTGATGCACTCCGACGGTTCCGGCGCCGACTCGTTGACCCTGCTTGGCGGCGGGTCGCGCTACCCCGCGTCTGAGACGACCATTCATGAGGGCAAACACTTTATTCAAATGGACGGCAAAGAAGTCTTCCGATTTGCAACGCGCGTCATGGGGCGTGCCGTGATTGAGGCGTTGGAACCCCTCAAAATGACCACAAACGACCTGCAATGGATCGTGCCTCACCAGGCGAATTACCGCATCATCGAAACCGCGGCAAGATACTTGAAAATGCCGCTGGATAAATTCGTGATCAATGTGGATCGATACGGCAACACTTCCACCGCTTCCATCCCGATAGCGACAGCGGAAGCCTTGCAGCAAGGGAAAATCAAATCCGGGGACAAGATCGTTCTCGTTGGGTTTGGTGCAGGGTTGACGTGGGGCGCCATGGTTGTCGAATGGACAGGACCCATTCCTGCGAAGAAACACGTCCACCCGGAGCAATACCGACGCTTTGCCCGTTTGCGCTCTTTCGTCCGCCGCGCGATCCGTTATATCGAAGGCTTTTTCTCGCGCAGGGAACTGTAATTTTTTCATTCAACTGTGGTAGGATAAGGTTGAATATCAAAAAAGGAGTGTTCTATGTTGGGTTTACCTCGCGGCGCGGAATGGATCATCATTCTCGTGATCGTAATTCTTCTATTTGGGCCTGGGCGTATCGGCAAGATCGCCGGGGAAATCGGTAAAAGTATCAAATCCTTTCGCGATGGGTTGGGCTCGAAGGATGAGCAGGCCGAAGACACGCAAAAGAATGAGGAAAACAAATAACGCGCAAAATAAAAGTTCCCCGCATGGGGAACTTTTATTGTCTCTAATAATCCAATTCCTTGATATCCTTATCCCTTATCATCAATTGCACGAATTTTTCCTGGTTCTTCATCGTACCGATGGTCTTCCATGTGCCGATGATCGCGGATTCCGATTTCGCCTGATGATGTTCGAGTACTTTTAGCGAACATTCCCGCAGGGCATCGCCCACCTTTTCGGGCTTCTTCAAATCTTTGACATTCATCACGACTTTATAGGATCGCGCCTCGCGGCGGCGGTCGATGATCGCTTCGATGTATGGAAAACCAAGCAGGATGATCAGCGTGATGACGGTTGCCGCAGTCGAAAACAATAACTCGCCCGCGCCGATTCCCATGCCCAGCGCTGCCGAAAGCCAGATGGTGGCCGCGGTGGTCAGCCCGCCAACCCGCCCGCCTTCGCGCACGATGGCGCCCGCGCCGAGAAAACCGATGCCGGTCACAATGTTTGCGGCTACGCGCGTGCGCGTAAAGCCGGGGTCGAGGCTGATCGAAAAAATGGTGAACAATGTCGAGCCGATTGTGATCAGGGTGATGGTGCGAAAGCCCGCGGCCTTGTCCTGATATTCACGTTCCGCGCCGATCAACCCTCCCGCAATCACCGCCATGCCGATCTTGATCAGGTTTTCGTAAATGGGGTCCATCATGGGTTTCCTTTCATTTGTTTCAAAAATAAATCGGGGTCTGAAACGGGCAGGTTGCAAACGAATCCTTCGCAAACAAACCCGGTGACTTGCCCGTTCAAAGGTTCTCGTTGA
>JACPVD010000013.1 GCA_016191895.1 Chloroflexota bacterium
CGGCCAGGAGGGACTGGAGAAAATTCGCGCGCATTCCTACGACCTTATCCTGCTCGATATCGAGATGCCGTTGATGGACGGCTTTCAGGTGCTCGAAGCCTGTCTCAACGATGTGGACTTGCGCCAGATTCCGATCATCATGACCTCCGCGATGGATGAATTGGACGCGGTCGTCAAATGCGTGGAACTGGGCGCGGAAGATTACCTGACCAAACCCGTGAACCCGATCCTATTGCGAGCGCGTGTCAACGCCAGCCTTGAAAAGAAACGCCTGCGCGATGAACAGCGAAAACTATTTCGCACCTTTGCCACAAAGGAAGTGGCGGAGGAATTACTGCGTTCGGGCTTTTCGCTGGGCGGCAAACATGTGACCGCCAGCGTGTTGTTTGCGGATATCCGCTCGTTTACGACGATCGCCGAAAGCCAGGACCCAACAGACACCATCGAACTGCTCAACGATTATTTCAGCCTGATGTTCGACGCGATCAACAACAACGGAGGATCGATCAACCAGATTCAAGGCGATGGCTTCCTGGCGATCTTCGGCGCGCCGATGTATTTTGAAGACCACTGTGAAAGGGCCGTGCGCGCCGCTCTGCAAATGCTCGATCTTCTGAAGGTGTTCAATGCCCAGCAGGCGGCGCAGAACAAGAGCCGCATCTCCATCGGCATTGGTGTCGCTTCCGGCGATATGATCGCGGGCTACACCGGCACGAAGAGCCGCGCCATTTACACCTGCATCGGGGATACGGTCAATCTGGCCTCGCGCATCGAAGACCACACCAAAGTGGCCCTGCGCCCCCTGCTCATCGACGACAACACCCGCCTCAACCTGACCGGATCCTACACGCTGGAAGACCTCGGCCCCGCGCTGTTCAAGGGCAAACAGCAGGCTGTGAATATTTACGCGGTGTCGAGGTAAAAGCAGGAAGGTTTTAAAAACAAATCGAGGCTGTCCATTCTGGATAACCTCGATTTGTTTTTTTCGGCTCTACCGTTTTTAACGGGAGAGCCGTTTTTTCTTTATTCTTTTACTTCCCCATCGATCACGTCCCCATCCTGATGCGGCGGGGCGGAGGATGCGCCGCCTTCGGGCTGCGCCTGTCCCTGCGGTTGGCCCTGGGCGTACAACTGTTGACTCAGCGCATGGAACGCATTTTGCAGCGTCTCAGTGTGTTTCTTGATATCGGCAATGTCTTCGCCTTGTGCGGCCTGCTTAAGATCGTTGATCTGCGTTTCGATCGAGCCGCGTTCAGCGGATGGAACTTTGTCTCCAAGTTCGCGCAACGCCTTTTCAGTTTGATAGATCAAATTATCGGCGGTATTCTTCACTTCGATCACTTCGCGGCGTTTCTTGTCCGCGGCTTCGTTCTGGCGGGCTTCCTGCACCATGCGATCGATGTCGTTCTTGTTCAGGTTGGTCGAGGCGGTGATGGTCACCTTCTGTTCCTTGCCGGTGGCCTTGTCCTTTGCCGTTACATGCAGAATGCCGTTTGCGTCGATGTCGAAGGTCACTTCCACTTGCGGAATTCCGCGTGGGGCGGGTGGGATTCCATCGAGGCGGAACCGTCCGAGGCTCATGTTATCGCCCGCCATGGGACGTTCGCCCTGCAACACATGGATGTCAACCGCGGTCTGGTTATCGGCGGCGGTGGAATAGGTTTCGGTCTTGCGGACGGGGATCGTGGTGTTGCGTTCGATCATCACGGTCATTACGCTTCCCATCGTCTCCACGCCGAGCGAAAGCGGGGTTACATCCAACAGCAAAATATCCTTCACTTCGCCGCCCAGCACACCGGCCTGGATGGCCGCGCCAATGGCGACCACTTCATCGGGATTGACTCCCTTGTTCGGTTCCTTGCCGTTGGTGAGGGTGCGCACCAAATCCTGAACCATGGGCATGCGAGTCGAGCCGCCGACCAGCACAACCTCGTCGAGTTTGTCCGCGGAAAGCCCTGCATCCTTGAGCGCTGCTTCGAACGGTTTGCGGCATCGCGCGAGCAGGTCGCCGGTCATTTGCTCGAATTTGGCGCGGGTCAATTTGAGTTGCAGGTGTTTCGGTCCGCTGGCATCGGCGGTGATGTAAGGCAGGTTGATCTCGGTTTCCATCACGGTGGAAAGCTCGATCTTGGCCTTTTCCGCCGCTTCGCGCAGACGTTGTAATGCCTGCTTGTCGGAGCGCAGATCGATGCCCTGATCTTTCCTGAATTCGTCCGCCGCCCAGTTGGTGATCGACTGATCCCAATCGTCGCCGCCGAGATGCGTGTCGCCATTCGTGGATTTGACTTCGATCACACCCTCGCCCACTTCCAGCACCGAAACATCGAACGTGCCGCCGCCGAGGTCGAAGACGAGGATCGTTTCATTCTTCTTTTTATCAAGGCCATAGGCCAGGGCGGAGGCGGTTGGCTCATTGATGATGCGCAACACTTCCAGTCCCGCGATCTTGCCCGCATCCTTCGTCGCCTGGCGCTGGCTGTCGTTGAAATACGCCGGGACGGTGATGACGGCCTGTGTTACGGGCTGTCCCAGGTACGCTTCGGCGTCGGCCTTGAGTTTGCCCAGCACCATGGCGCTGATCTCCTGCGGGGAATATTCCCTGCCGGTAATGGGGAGTTGAACGCGCACATCGCCGGTGGGACCTTCGATCACTTTGAAAGGAACCATGCCGCGCTCGACGCTGGTCTCGGCGAAATGACGTCCCATAAAACGCTTGATCGAATAGATGGTGTTATCTGAATTGATCACGGCCTGTCGTTTGGCGGTCTGCCCGACCATGCGCTCGCCGTTCTTATTGAATGCGACCACCGACGGGCAAAGCCTTCCGCCTTCCGCGGTGGTGATGACGGTGGGTGAGCCGCCTTCGATGACAGACACAACACTGTTGGTGGTGCCGAGGTCGATGCCGATGATTTTTCCCATGAGATTTCTCCTTCACACAAATTGCCTGTATTGGTTTTCAACAGCCCCATGTTAAGCGAAGTCTGCAAGAATTCTGTTAACGATGCGTAGAAATTCCATCGATGCAGGCCATTCCCGCCGCTCCTCATGGGTGATTTGTTGGGTCGCATCCACTTGGATCGGGCTGCCTGCCGTTGCAACTACATGTTTTGCCGGCAACGAGGCGGGCATTTTCTCTTGACAAAAGACAAGGATGACAAGTAAAATGTAACCATTGTTACATTTATGAATACTTGGTTGCTCCTCCACTACAAAATTCCCGCCCACCCTTCCGCCCTGCGTGTCTACGCCTGGCGAAAACTCAAACGTCTCGGAGCGATTCTGCTCAACGATGTGGTCTGGGTCCTGCCGGATACGCCGCGCACCGCCGAGCAATTCCAGTGGCTGGCGGCGGAAATTCGCGAATTGGGAGGCGAAGCCCATCTGTGGAGATCGAGTCCGGTGTTGGGGGTGCAGGAGGAAAGCCTGGTGGAACAATTCAACGGACAAGCGGAATGGGCGTACGCCTCCCTGCTCAAAAAACTCGATGGGAAGAAACCCAATCTCGCTGCGCTCTCGCGGGAATACCAGCAGATCGCCAGCGGGGATTATTTCCATTCCGCGCTTGGACAACAAGTTCGCGGGAAACTTCTGGCTTTACGAGGAGGTAAAGGATGAAATGGGTAACCTGGGAAAACGTCGGCGTGGACCGTATGGCTTGCGCGTGGCTGGTCAAAAAACACATGGACCCAAAGGCGGAATTCCTATTTGTCCCTGCGGGAAGCAAAACCTTTCCAAAGGGAGCCGAACCGTTCGATATCCCGGGAGTGCGTTACTCGCATCATCGCGGACATTGCACGTTCCACACTTTTCTCAAGGAGAACAAACTCGACGATCCCATTCTTGCGCGCATCGCCCAGATCGTTGACGAGGCGGATATTGCACAGGAGGTGTCCGTGGAACCTGCGGCTGCCGGATTGGATTTAATCTGCCGCGGTCTGCGGCGTATAAGCAAAGACGATACCGAGGCTCTCGAACGAGGCCGCCTCATCTACGAGGCTCTCTACGCGGAGATCTCGGCCGGTGAAATCTAAAATCAATCAAGGAGAAAAATCATGCAATGGATTACCCGCTCTCACGTGCATGTGGACAGGATTGCCTGTCCATGGCTCATCACCCGCTTCGTTGATAGCGAAGCGGAGTTCCTCTTCGTCCCTGCCAGCCAGATCGAAAAGGTCGCGGCGGAAACAGGCGCGATTCCATATGACGCGCCCGGTGTCGAACTCGGTCACGTGGATGGGCGCTGTTCCTTCGAATCCATCATCGTTAAATACGGCTTGAAGGAGCCGGGGCTTCTGCGCCTTGCAAAGATCGTCCATGCGGCGGATGTGGAAGCAGACATCGACTCTGACCCCATCGCGCGCGGACTTGAAGCCATTGCGTCCGGCTACAGTTTGCGCTTCCCTGAAGACCTGGAAAACCTGGAGCGTCAGTTTGAAGTCTACGACGCGTTATATGCCTGGTGCCGCCTGGACGTGGCGCGCGGAAATAAATAAATTTTGCAAATTGCCGGATTGTCCCGCAAAAAGATTTTGACGACCATGTCTAATTTATCAATGGAAAACTACAGTGTCCCGCGCGAATCGTATTTGCGAATCTTTTTGCGCTTCCTCAAATTCGGCCTGCTCGCATGGGGCGGACCGGTCGCGCAGATCGCCATGATCCGCCAGGAATTGGTGGAGGACGAAAAGTGGATCACCCCCGAGCGTTTCAACCGCGTGCTTGCAGTCTACCAGGTTTTGCCCGGACCCGAAGCGCACGAGTTATGCGTTTACTTTGGCATGTTATCGCGCGGGCGCATCGGCGCATTGCTTGCCGGTTTCGGCTTCATGCTTCCGGGCTTCGTATTGATGTTCCTGCTTTCGTGGTTCTACGTGGTCGTTGGAATTTCCTCGCCGTTGTTCCAGGCCGTGTTTCTCGGAATGCAGCCCGCCGTCGCTGCGCTCATCGTTCGCGCAGTACATCGTATTGGCGGCCATGCCCTGCACGATGATCGCTGGTTGTGGGGAATGGCTCTCGGCGCAGGGTTGGCGCAACTGTTGGGAGTCAATTTCCTCGTTATCTTGATCGCCGCAGGATTCGTTTACGCCCTCGTCGGACTCAACCGGACGAAAGTTGCCTTGCTCGTCAGTGGACTATTTGTCACTGCGATGGTCGTGATCGCGCTGGGACTCGCCCCGTTTCCCAACCTCCAAAGCGGGTCGGCGGCGCAAAGCGCGGAGGGTGTTCCTACGGTTTGGCGTTTGCTGGTTGGCGGCCTGCGCGCGGGACTTCTTACCTTCGGCGGCGCGTATACGGCGATCCCATTTTTGCGGCACGACGCCGTGCAGGTTGGTGGCTGGATGACCAACGCGCAATTTCTCGACGGCCTCGCGCTTTCGGGATTATTGCCTGCGCCGCTGATCATCTTCTCAACCTTTGTTGGCTTCATCGGTGGCGGTCCCCTCGGCGCGATTGCAATGACGGGTGGCGTCTTCGCGCCTGCCTTCGCGTTCACGATGATCGGGCATGATTATCTGGAAAAAGTGGTGGAGATGAAATCCGTCCACGCCTTTCTCGACGGTGTGACCGCGGGTGTGGTGGGTTTGATCGCCGCGACCGCCCTCGGCATCCTCAATGAGACCCTCCTTGGAATTCAGGCGTGGACTGTCTTTACCCTTGCGCTCATCGTCCTCTTCCGCTCGAAAGCCAAATGGATCATCGCTGCCGTGGTTGTATTTGCCGGTTTATACGGTTATCTCTTTATGCAATGAAAGAAAGGCGAACATGACTCGAACCATTGTTTTTGTCTGTGAACATGGCGCCGCGAAGAGCATTCTCGCCGCCGCTTATTTCAACAAATTTGCCCGTGAGCGAAGCCTGGATATTCACGCTATTGCGCGGGGAACGAATCCCGATGATGAACTCGCAGCCTCCACGATCAACGGACTGATGGACGATGGCTTGAAGGCAGAGGAGGAAAAACCGATTTTGCTTTCACAAAAAGATGTGGAAGGGGCGCAGGCAATCGTTTCTTTCTGCGATTTACCGAATGAATACAATGATGTGGCTTCGATTGAAACATGGGCGGACGTCCCCCCGGTGAGCGCGGATTACGAAAAGTCTCGTGACATGATCGTTGAACGCCTCCGTCAATTCATGGATGGATGGAAAGAGGCTTGATGCGTAAAGACACCCTCATCCTCTTCGCCACGCGTATCATCCGCCTGTTTTGCTACGGCTTTCTTTCGGTCGTGATCGCCCTGTATCTCTCCGAGGCCGGCTTCAGTGAAAAACAGATCGGCCTCCTATTCACTTTCACATTGGCCGGCGATGCCTTCATCTCTCTCTGGCTGACCACCACCGCAGAC
The DNA here is from genome assembly GCA_016191895.1 of Chloroflexota bacterium. Classification (GTDB taxonomy): domain Bacteria; phylum Chloroflexota; class Anaerolineae; order Anaerolineales; family Villigracilaceae; genus Villigracilis. The sequence continues at coordinate 6,351 of JACPVD010000013.1, forward strand.
CGCTTCGGGCGGAAACGCGCGCTCGTCATCGGAGCAGTGCTCATGTTGGGAGCGGGACTTGTCTTCACTCTCACCAATAATATCGTCGTTTTGATGGCCGCCGCGATCATCGGCGTGATCAGTCCCAGCGGAAATGAGATCGGTCCCTTCCTATCTGTGGAACAAGCCGGGCTGTCTCAATTGATTCCAAATGAAAAACGCACAAAAGTGTTTGCCTGGTACAACATGGTCGGTTCATTCGCCACTGCAACCGGCGCGTTGACCGGCGGATGGCTGGCGCAAATCCTGCAAGGCAACGGCTGGGCGGAACTCGAATCCTATCGGTTTGTGTTGATGGGCTATGCCGCCGGCGGCTTTTTGCTTCTGGTTTTGTTCATGGGCATCTCTCCTGCAATCGAAGTTGCCCGCGCCGCCTCCAAAGAGAAACATACTCTTGGCCTGCACCGCTCCCGCAACGTGATCCTCAAACTCAGCGCCCTGTTTGCCCTGGATGCCTTCGCCGGTGGTTTGATCGTGCAAAGTATGATCGCGTATTGGTTTCACGAGACTTTCGGCGTCGACACCGGTACGCTCGGCGGTATTTTCTTCGGCGCAAACCTGCTTGCGGGAATTTCCGCATTGCTGGCCGCGCCGCTCGCCAATAAGATTGGCCTAATCAACACGATGGTCTTCACGCACATCCCTTCAAACATGCTGTTGATGCTTGTCCCTCTCATGCCGACCCTGCCCCTCGCCATCGGACTCCTGCTCCTGCGATTCAGCATCTCCCAAATGGACGTGCCGACGCGTCAATCCTATACGATGGCTGTTGTGTCCCCCGACGAGCGGTCCGCGGCTTCGGGCGTTACTGCCATTGCGCGTTCCGTGGGCGCGTCCATCTCCCCCACATTGACGGGGATTCTGTTCAGCATCCCGGCCTTGTTCAATGCGCCGCTATTTCTTGCTGGCGGTCTGAAGATAACCTACGACCTTCTTTTGTTTCGGGAATTTCGCGCAGTAAAACCTCCCGAAGAAAGCAGAGAGGCCGTCAAATCATAATCAGCCGGCCGGTTACCGCCGTTTCTTCGGCGCGTGATATACTGTGAAAAATAGAGGTGACCATGTTTGATAATCTCCGCGACGATGCCGCATCCAGTTATGAAGATGAGGCGAAATTTCAGCCCGCCGCCGGCGCCACCACGGCCTCCAGCGCGCGCCCGCGCTCAAAACGCCTGTTGGGCATGACGGCCTTCCAACGATTTGTCGTTATGTTCATGCTCATGATCGCCGTATGTGTGATTGGCTCGATGGTGCTGCTGCTGACTGGAAGGATCGCTTTCTGAAACCCCGCCCTGCTGTATATGAACGCAAACGGACTTGAGATATCTCAAGTCCGTTTGCGTTATGCGCTCATGAATTTTCTTATTTCATCGATCGCCATATTGAAGCATGCGCTTTGAATACACATGTTTCAGCGTCCACTGCTTCATTTTCGACGACGTGAATGTCGCTCAATTCTGGGATTGAACGCATCCGCAAAAGGAGGCTATCGAGGAGCGTCATTTTCGATCACTTGCGCGCGAATCACCTGCCATTTACGGAAAAACACCAGCGCGGATTCCCAATCCATCCAGGCATCTTCCTGCTCGGGGGCGGCGGAATTTTTGATGGAAGCGGAAAACGAATCGAAATTCTGCTTGTATCTCGACTCTAGCGCGTCATTTTTGCTTTTGTAAACGGCGATTTGCTTGTCAATATAATCCAATAGCAAAGCAGACAGGGCCCGCTCGAAGTTATCGAACACGCCCTCCCGAATTAACGGCGAGACAATCTTCTCGGCAGAACGAAACAATCGCGCTTCATTGACGGATAAAACTGTATTTGTCATTTTGCCTCTAGTTTTCTCTGGTTTGTATCATACACTTACACCAACTTCGGCTGCGCTTCCGGCTCCGCCCCATCCGTTTCCGCGCCGACCTTCTTCAAGTCCTCGGCTGAAATTCTCGCAATGGACGCCACGCTGTCGCCTTCGTTCGGCTTGATGAGATGAACGCCGCGGGTGGCGCGTCCCGCCTGTTTCACATCCTTTACTTTCAGGCGCAGGGTCACGCCGTTTGATGTCATGATCGTCAAATCGTCGGCTTTTTGCACCACACGCGCTGCGGCGATCTTGCCGATCTCCTTCAATGCCTTTGGATCGATGGTGTAATTGCCGCCGGTCGCGCGACCTTTTGCGGAATAATTGTCCAAAGCCGTTTGCTTGCCAAACCCCTTTGTGGTGATTACCAGCAATGCGCCGTCCTTTTCGACCACGTCCATGCTTGTGACCACGTCATCCTTCTTGAGTTTGATGCCCTGCACGCCCGCGGCCTGCCGCCCCATCGAGCGGACTTTGGTTTCGCTGAATCGCAATGCCTGTCCGTTTTCGGTGACGATGATGATCTCATCCCTGCCCGAAGTCTGACGCGCCCAGCCTAGCTGGTCGCCTTCCTCCAGCGACATGGCGATCAACCCCGACGGCCGCACCGCTGCGAATTCCTCCATTGCCACGCGCTTGATTCGTCCGCGCGAGGTCATCATCATGCAAAAATGATTTGCGGAAAATTCGCCCACCGCCATCGCAGCCGTCACTTTTTCATTCGGGCCAAGCGCCAGCACGTTGACCAGCGGAATTCCCTTTGTGGCGCGATCCAGATCGGGAATTTGATATACCTTTTCCGAATACACCTTTCCCTTATCGGAGAAGAACAACATCGTGTTCAAACTCCGCGCGGGAATGATCATCATCACTTCGTCTTCGTCCTTGGTGGTGTGACCAATCACGCCGCGCCCGCCGCGACTCTGCGACTTGAACGCCGCGGCCGCCATGCGCTTGATGTATCCGCGCTCGGTGAGACTGATCAGCACCGCTTCATCGGCGACAAGGTCTTCGTCGTGAATATCCTCCCTGGCTTCGGCGGAGATCTGCGTGCGGCGATCGTCGCCAAATTTTTCGGCGATTTCGTTCATGTCCGTTTTGATCAGCGCGAGGATCTTCTTCGGGTTGGCAAGCAGGTCTTCAAGATACGCAATGTTCTGGCTGACCTGTTTGTGTTCCTCTTCGATTTTCCAGCGTTCCAATGCCGCCAGCCTGCGGAGTTGCATATCCAGAATCGCCTGCGCCTGCAATTCACTTAATTTGAACTGCTTTACCAAATTGGCTTTGGCGGCATCGGCATCCTCCGCCTCGCGAATCGCTTTGATGATGGCCTCGATGTTGTTCAGCGCGATCAGGTAACCGTCAAGGATATGTTGTCGCGCGCGCGCCTTCTCCAACTCGAATTTTGTTCGGCGCGTGATGACCACCTGGCGGTGATCGATGAAAATTTGCAGCATCCGTTTGAGGGTGAGCGTGCGCGGTTCGCCGTCAACAAGGGAAAGCAGCTGCACGCCAAACGTCGATTGCAGGGCTGTGTATTTGTAGAGTTGATTGAGCACCTTCTTCGGCTGGGCGCCGCGTTTCAACTCGATGACGATGCTCATGCCGCGCTTGTCCGACTCGTCCCGCAGGTCCGAGATTTGATCGATTTTGTCTTCGCGCACCAGTTCGGCGATGCGCTCGATCAAACTGGATTTGTTGACCTGGTAGGGGATCTCCGTCACGTTGATTTGATAGCGCCCGGCCTTTGTCTCCTCGATGTGGGCAATTCCACGCATCACGATTCGGCCCCGGCCTGTTCCATATGCCGAATGAATTCCCTCCGTCCCGACGATCATTCCGCCCGTCGGAAAATCGGGACCTTGTACGAATTTCATTAAATCGCCGATGTCTATTTCGTCGATATTGTCGTAGTTATCGATCAGGTGATTGATCGCGCCTGTCAGTTCGCGCAAATTATGCGGGGGGATATTGGTCGCCATGCCGACGGCGATGCCCGAGGAGCCGTTCAGTAACAGGTTGGGCAGCCGGGCGGGGAGAACGAGCGGCTCTTCGAGCGAGTCGTCGAAGTTGGGGCCGAAATCCACCGTGTCTTTTTCGAGA
>JACPVD010000334.1 GCA_016191895.1 Chloroflexota bacterium
GATTGCAAAGCCCCATCCTCCATCACAGTCGAAAACAAAATAGGCGAATGGCTTCCTCTCACAATTGATAAAACATATCAACTGGATGCGGCAACAGCAAGTGCAATATCTCCACTAACAACAACCTATTACCCTCCAGATGAAGCGTTCAAAAAATACAGAGAAATCGCAACCACAGTAACCCTTCAGATAAAAGACAAGGCAACAGGTTCTGTAGTAAAGACAGCATCTCAAAACCTGATGATATATTCTGGCACAACAAAATCAGCAAACTTCTCATGGACGCCATCTGAACCATCCTACAAAGCAGGCAAATACACAGTCATCCTGACAACGCATGTGACTGACCCGAAATGCTCGTCAGTCATCGATGATTTCAAACAGCAGGACATCGAAGTCTTCCCAAAGCTTCCAGACGATGCATGTGTGATAAAAGCTTATCCAACCACATTAAGGACAGCGATCAGCAGAGGTCAGCAAGGATTATTAGATATTCCAGCGTATTATTACCATATGAAAAAAGAATACAATGCAAGCTATGCCATGCACCTTCACTATAAGGGTATAACTGCGAATTACAAGATGACCTTCACAAACAAGACAAACAAAGTAGATAAGATACTCACAGGAAGTTTCCCAAAATCATTTACAGGTGAAAGAGTAGATATTGCTCCAGCTAAACCCACAAACACAGTCGCATGGACACCCCTTTCATCAGGAAATTACAATGTAAGGCTGGAGATGACGTCCACTGATGCGTTATGCTCAGGCAAGGTAAATGACTTCTCTCAAGGTACTAGGACAGATACAGTGAATGTGCTTGCAAAAGACGTAGATGGTGATGGGTATAAGGATGCCCAAGTCCTGCGGACGGCACGAGGACCGCTCTTTTCGTACGGCAACGTTCACGTTGCCTTGAAACGCGAGATAAATCTCGCGCTACCGCTAATAAATCCCTTGACAAAATAGAACAAGTGTTCTACACTCGACCCCATCTATTCGAAATGGAGGTCGAAATGACAACGTACCGTCGTAATCCCGGTGATGGGTTGAAAACGCTCTGGAACAATTTCGTCCGCGGGCGAAAGTTCAACCGCGGCGCGGCCTGGGGCATGATGATCATCGGCGCGCTGCTGGCTTTTGAAATCTTCAACTTCAGCACCACCCAATTCGCCCTGCACGACATGCTCGGCGATCTCAAATTTGCCGGCCTGCGCTGGGCCACCATCCTTGCCATTGCCTTCTGTGGAACCGACTTTGCCGTCATCGCCCGCATCTTCACCCCGGAACAGGGGCGCGACGAGCCTGCGGAGGTATATTATCTCTTCGGCGCATGGCTTCTCGCGGCGGGTTTCAACGCCTCGCTCACCTGGTGGGGCGTGTCAGTGGCCGTGGCAGACAACGCCAACCTGCAATCCAGCGCGGTGATGAGTTCCGCGACCCTGATCAAGGTGGTGCCGATCTTCGTGGCGATCATGGTCTGGCTGGTGCGCGTGCTGATCATCGGCACGTTCTCGCTGGCTGGCGACCGTCTCTTCACCACAGATGAACAACGCCCGGTTCAATCGCAATACAGGCCGCAATATCAACAGCAACCCCGCCCGGCCTATAACAATCCCCAGCCCCGCCCATCCTATCAGACTCAAGCTCAGCGCCCGGTGAATCAACCGGTCAACCAGCCGATTCTACGTCCCGCATCGCAGATCAACCGTCCTGTAAATTCGCCGTCAACGACCACGTTCCGCCCCGCGCCCAAGCCGGCTACTGTCCAATCCCAGCAAACATCCTTCATTCCGCCCGAACCGACCTATCACCCGGTCAACAATTACAACGCGCGGAATTCCGACAGCGCAAATCACTACGACGCCTGACCCGCCCCGTTCGAGCCGGGTCCTTCGACCCAGAATAGAGAATCACGCATGCCCCGCGCTCGTTCCATAAACAAAATACGCCGACACGCTGCGCGATTTGCTTCGCGCGGCGTGTCTGATTTTGTGCTGGCTCCGCTTGCGGTGATCGTTGTCAGCGCCGTGCTTGGCTCGTTTGCGTGGAATCAAAATATTTTTTTGGATGACCCGCCGCCGGCCTCGTCCGCAGGCCTTTCCTCCATCTTTCGCGCGGAAGTTCTCCATTGGGCCGACTCGATCTCGATGTGGGCGGCCGCAACCCACCTCGACCCGAACCTGGTCGCCACCATCATGCAGATCGAATCCTGCGGCGATCCCCGCGCAAGGTCCAGCGCCGGCGCGATGGGACTCTTTCAAGTGATGCCATTCCACTTTTACGCCACCGACAATCCCTACTCTCCAAATACCAACGCCGCCCGCGGATTGGATTATCTTGCACGGTCGCTTGCCATAGCCGGAGGCGATCCCCGCCTTGCGATGGCCGGCTACAACGGCGGGATCGGGCTGATTGGCCGCGCCGAATGGACATGGCCCGCGCAGACAAAACGTTACGTCCATTATGGCGCTCCCATTTATGAAGACGCGCGAAACGATCTGATCTTCAGCCCGGCCTCGTATGAATGGTATGTCAACTACGGGGTGAGTTTATGCCGCCAGGCGCATCAACGATTGGGTTTGCCCTAACACACGAGAACTTTCGCACCGCGAAGGTGCTAAGGTCGCAAAGAAAGCCTTTTAAAAATTTTCGCGTTCTTCGCTTCTTCGCGGTGAATCTTTTTGTGTTTTGCACTGTTACTTAACGATTCCCAACCAGATCACAAACGTCGTTCCTTTCCCTTCTTTCGACTCGACTTTAATCTGCCCCCCGTGATGTTCCACGATCCATTGCGCGATCGAGAGTCCCAGCCCGAATCCGCTGGTGGTGGAACGGGTGCGCGATTTTTCGGCGCGATAGAATCGATCGAAGATGTGTGGCAGGTCTTCGGCGGGAATCCCCGGGCCCGTATCGCGGATGATGATCCGCGCCTGATCGCCGATTTTGGACATGCTCAGGAACACGTCGCCTCCCTGCGGCGTGTATTGAATCGCATTCGAGACCAAATTCAACAAGACCTGCTTCAAACGGTCGCGGTCGCCGTTGACCATTACCTGATCGATATCATTCAAATGCACATGCACCTTGTTACCTGCCAGCACGGTCATCTCGGTAAAGACTTCGGTGAGCAACAGGTCGAGTTCGACAGGTTTCAGCGCGAGAGTCAGTTTGCCCGATTCCGCCTGTGCCAGCATGAGCAGTCCGCCCACAAGCCGTGTGAGCCTGCCCGCTTCCTGATCGATGCTGTTCAGGGATTCTTCGTCGGCTTCCTTCATTCGACGCATCAAATCCGCATTGCCTTTGATCACCGTCAACGGCGTGCGCAGTTCATGGCTCACATCGGCAAGGAATCTCTGTTGTGAAGTGAATAATGATTCAAGACGTTCGAGCGTCTGGTTGAAGGATACAACCAGGTCGCCGATCTCGTCTTCGTTTTGTTCCTGATGATACGGGATGCGCCGCGAGAGGTCATCGGCGCGGTTGATCTGATCGACCGTGTCGGTGATCGATTCAAGAGGGGAGAGGGCGCGGCCGAGCACCACCCATGAGCCAAAACCAGACATTAACACGGCAACGACAGCAATGATCGCCATCATTGAAAGCAGGTTGCCCTGAGTCGCATCCACCACGCTCAGGCTTGCTCCCACCTGGAGTATGCCGATCATGCGATCCCCTAATTTGAGCGGAACGCTCAACACCCGCAGGTGGGCGCCGTCGAGGTAGGAATCTTCATAGATGGCCGAATCAGATTTCAGCCCGATCGGATCGAGGGGTTTGGTCAATGTCCCGATGCTGGGGGAGGTCGCGATGATTCTTCCGTCGGGTCCCCAGACTTGCACATAGGCATTCGATGTCATGTCGAGCGGGGGCAGGCTGATGAGATTTAATTCCCCCACCGAATTGACCTTTGTAACCTGTGTGATATCCCGCGCCACGCCTTCGAGCATGGTATCCACTTGATTAAGTAGAATCACGTTGACGAGTATATACACCGCCGCGCCAAAGATGAGCAAGATGCCGCTCATGAATGTTGAATACAGAAGGGTAAGGCGCAGGCGCAAAGACATTCGATTTACGATGTTGGATTTGCGATTGACGATTGGTGGTCGAGTAGCGACGCGGGGTTTTCGCGGAGCGTATCGAGACCTTGCCCTACGGATTTTCCCGCATCACATATCCCACGCCCCTTACCGTGTGGATCAATCGCGCTTCCCCCTCGCCTTCCAGTTTTTGCCGCAGGTAGCGAATATACACTTCGAGCACATTGCTCTCGCCGCCGAAGTCGTAGCCCCAAACGCGGTCGAAGATCACTTCGCGGGTGAGCACCTGTTTGGGATGCCGCAGGAACAACTCGAGCAGTTCATATTCCTTCGCGGTCAGCGCCACTGTGCGGCTGCCGCGTGACGCCTGCCGCGAGCCGGTATCCAACGATAAATCTGCAAATTTCAAAACGGGAATGCGTTCCGGCTGCGTTCGGCGCAACAACGCGCGAACCCGCGCCAGCAATTCATCGAGATTGAACGGCTTCACCATGTAATCATCGGCGCCGGCGTCCAATCCTTGAATGCGATCCTGCACCGTGTCTTTCGCGGTCAGCATCAGAATCGGAATTGACCCGCCTGTGCGCAGGCGATGGCATACTTCGAGGCCGTCCATGCCGGGCAACATCCAATCCAAAATGACAAGGTCGGGCGTATGATCCCGCGCCGCAATCAACCCCATGCGCCCATCGATGGCCGTGTCAACTGTGTATCCTTCATAAGCCAATCCGCGCTGTAAAAGTTTCAGGATGGCCTGGTCGTCTTCGATAATCAGGATTCGCTCATTCATGGCAATGCTCCTGTTCAAAATATACCATAGCGCGGTACGTACCGCAAACTTTAGTTTGCGCCAGGCGCGGGCAAGATAAACCTTGCCGTACCGGGCAGAATCTTTGCTATCGGCGTAGTTTTCGCGGAGTAATACTATAAATCAGTGGACGGACTTATGCGTAATTGGCGTTCTCTAACGCCGATTGCCCGCCAGCGCGTAAGACGCCTTCGGCGCGCGCTCTGCGCAAGGTTTTGTGTAAATCCTAAGAGGGTAAAATAGGAACATGCCCATCGTCAAACGCGCATTCGATCTTTTTTTGCATTCCTCGCGCTGATCATCCTGTCCCCCGTTTTGCTTCTAACGGCGATCCTTGTCCGCGCTTTTTTGGGAACCCCGATTCTCTTTAAACAACAACGCCCCGGTTGCAAGGGACGCCCATTCTTCATTTATAAATTTCGGACGATGACGAACCGCGTCTCACGTGACGGAAGCCTGCTCCCGGACGCCGAACGTTTACCTCCCTTTGGGCGTTTTCTCCGCTCCCTCTCCCTCGACGAATTGCCCGAACTCTTCAACATCCTCCGCGGTGACATGAGTTTCGTCGGCCCGCGCCCCTTGCTCATGGAATATCTCCCGCTTTATTCCCCGGAGCAAATGCGCCGCCATGACGCTGTCCCCGGCTTGACCGGTTGGGCGCAAGTCAACGGGCGCAACGCTTTGGATTGGCCCTCCCGCTTCCGCATGGACGTTTGGTATGTCGATCACTGGTCGATTTGGTTGGATATCAAAATCATCCTGCTGACAGCATGGAAGGTCATCACACGCGAAGGCATCAATCAGGAGGGGCAGTCCACTGTGGAGTATTTCAAAGGGGAGCAATAGAACTTGCGAACTCCGAAGTCTCCAGACTTCGGAGTCCAATACTTTAATACCAGATCCGAAACGATGTTGTGGTATTCCCCTTGAGGTGTTTCAAGGTACAGGCCACATTCACCGTAACCAGGCTTCCGTACGGCTGGCTCACAAAGGAAAGCGGCACGGTCCCCACACCGCTGGCATTCGTCGTCAGTGACATCGCTTCCGTCCGCCCATCCGGCCATTTGACAGTGGTTACGCAACTGGCGCCCGCAACCGGCTGCAGGTTCTGGTCCTGCACGATGACGAAGACCATCTGCGAATCGGTCGGGAGAGTCACCGCTTTCCATACAAACGCCCGTGCCTGCAAACTGATGATGGACGTGTTGGCGTTATTCAGCGGCTTGACCGGTGAAAGCAGGCCGGGGTCTTCGCCAACCTGGTCGAAGTAGATGCGCCCGAGGTTCGAGACCACCACACGTTGTCCCTCTGTTTTCCACGGCTGCCATTCGAGGCGGGCTTTTTCGAAGTATTGCACGATCTTGTTTTCGTGATATTCGAACCCGGAGATCGGGTATCCGAATTGCGCCGCTTTGCCGTACTTATCGAAGAAATCAAGAAAGTCATAACAGACGGCAAATCCCGTTTCGGGGAAGTTGCGGCATGCGAGCGTGTTCGAGACCTTCAATGGGCTGGCGGAAACATACGTGGAGCGGCCAAGCGGGGTAATCTGCACGCGCTGGCCGGCCGGCAGGTCGGCGTGATATTCGAAACGGACGCGCTGAAAATACTGCACAGTGAGTCCGCTTTTATCGGTGTATTCTTCCGTGATGGGATAGCCGTATAAAAACAGGGCGTTGGGATTGCTGTTGTAGAACGTCAGAAATTCCCCTTTGACGTTATGGCCTGTTTCGCTGAAATATTTTGAGTCCACTGTTTGCGCCTGCACGGAGACCCATCCTCCGCCAAGCATGCACAACACAAGAACTATATGAAAAAATCGACGCGCCATAATTCCTCGGTTTCATTATAACCAGAATTATTTTGAGAAACATTGCAAAAAATCAAGGCGCACCGCAGGTCATCGATTCAACAACGCCTGGATGATCTTCTCCGCCGCATGCCCGTCGCCGTATGGATTCGCCGCCCGCGCCATTTCTGCATACGCGGAATCGTCGTCCAACAGCCGCTTCGCTTCCCGGACGATGACGCCGGTCTCTGTCCCGACGAGTTTGAGCGTCCCTGCCTGCACTCCCTCGGGGCGTTCGGTCACATCGCGCAGGACAAGGGTCGGGATGCCGAACGCCGGCGCTTCCTCCTGAATGCCACCCGAATCGGTGAGGATGAGCGAGGCGTGTTTCATCAAATGGACAAGCGGCAGGTAATCCAGCGGCGGGAGCAGGGTGATGTGATCCACACCTTTAAGCAGGCGATTGACAGGTTCCTGCACATTGGGATTTAAATGCACCGGGTATACGATTTCCACATCGCCGCGCCTTGCGAGTTCGAGCAACGCCTGGCAAATTTCCTCCATGGGCCGGCCAAAGTTTTCGCGCCGATGAGCAGTGACCAGAATCAATCTCATCCCGTCATTGCGAGTCGCCGCTGGTCGAGCAGGGCGGACGCTCTTCCCGCCCGTATCGAGACCGGCGTGATGAAGTAATCTCCCTGTCAATTCCGAAACTTCTTCAGGCTCGGACTGTTTGGAAACGTATTGCAACGCATCGATGACCGTATTGCCTGTGACCTTGATCGTGCTTTCGTCAATGCCTTCGCGGAGTAAATTATTTTTCGACCATTCCGTTGGCGCAAAGTGCATATCCGCTGTGATGCCGGCAATGCGTCGATTGATCTCTTCGGGGAAGGGCTGCCACTTGTCGTGCGTGCGCAGGCCGGCTTCCACGTGGCCGAATTTGATGCGGTGGTAATACGCCAGCATCGACGTGATCGCGACGGTGGTCGTGTCTCCCTGCGAAAGGATCCAATCGGGTTTGAAATCGGTCAATACAGGATCGAGGTGGGTGAAGATCGACGCGCTCAACTGCGCAAGGGATTGGTTCTCGCGCATCAAATCAAGATCGTAATTGGTTTGAATCTCGAAAAGGCTCAGCACCTGATCGAGCATCTGACGATGCTGCGCGGTGACGCATACCCGCGATTCCACGCCCGCTGTGTGGGCGAGCAGTCTTACGATCGGCGCCATTTTGACGGCTTCCGGTCGCGTGCCAAATACGGAAAGAATTTTCATAAGTGTTTGACCCATTCCAGTGGACTGCGGACTTCAGTCCGCGTCACTTGCCAACCCCAAGCCGGACCACCTGAAAACCCGCCTGTTTCCATTTTTCAACATCCCATCCATTGACGGTATCC
>JACPVD010000335.1 GCA_016191895.1 Chloroflexota bacterium
GATGTGGTTTTCATTTGTTTTACTTTCGATAAATTCTTCCACATCCGGGTGATCGATGCGCAATACAGCCATATTGGCGCCCCTTCTTGAACCGCCTTGGGCCACCTCCCCAAATGCATGATCATACACACGCAAGAATCCAACAGGTCCTGTTGCGCGTCCTGCCGACGTCTTAACAATGGAATTCTTCGGCCTCAACCTCGAAAACGAAAAGCCATTGCCGCCGCCTGTCTGCTGAATCAGCGCGGCGTCGCGCAACGTCTGAAAGATGCCCGCGCTGTCACGTCCCATATCATCGGTGATCGGGAGCACGAAGCACGCGGCCAGCTGGCCCAACGGAGTCCCCGCGCCGGTGAACGTCGGCGAATTCGGGAAAAATTTTTTGCTGGATAATAAATGGTAATACTCCACCGTGCGTTCCTGCACGTCTGCGCCCCACTGTTCCTCCACTTTGGCAACGTGATACGCCACGCGCCAGAACATCTCCTCCACATTTTCCGCGGGCTTGCCGTCATCGCCGCGGCGGACGTAACGCTTCATCAACACCTGACGCGCATTATCCGTCAACTGCGCCTGCGACAGTCCTTTCGCCATCGGAGGCATGGGCAGAAGCCCGTTTTTTACTTTGGGGTCGACAGATTTTGTAACCATGGAATATTCTCCTGTAAAGTGTGGTGTTTTGAACAAAACAGACAAAGACATATCCCCGCCAGGGATGGGGGCGTCTTTGTCTGGAATTAATCTTCGAGCAACTGGTCGATTTCGGTGCGGATGGATTGCAGGTCGTCGAGACCCAAATACACGATCGCATAACGGATATAAGCGATTTGATCCGTCTCTTTCAACGTGGTCATCACCAAATCGCCGACCACGCGCGAAGAGACTTCCGCCTTGCCCAGTTTTTGCAATTGGGTTTCGACCTGCCCGATCATGCGTTCGATATCCGCCGCGGAGACGGGGCGTTTGGCGCACGAAATGCGGATTCCACGCGCAAGTTTCTCGCGGTCGAACTCCTCGCGCGCACCATCCTGTTTGATAATGAGCGGCGTCGCCAGAATCGGGCGTTCGTAACTGCTAAATCGCTGTCTGCACTTCAAGCACTCGCGGCGGCGGCGGATTCCTCCGTGACTATCGTGGGAAGTATCCAACACCTTGGAATCATGGTGCTTGCAGTAGGGACAACGCATGAAAAAGTCTCTCCAATATAGAACAAATGTTAGAGCCAGATATGGGCGTCTCGGCACTGCATCCCCGTATATATGGCTAAAGTGTTGCGCATTTTAGCACCGACCCTATTCATTGGCAAGAGCGAGATATGGTGATGCAATCCTTAAAAAATCACACGGTTTCATTTTTTAAGCGTAGCAAATGTTCTCCAACCACCATGCAGGGATCAGGAGCAGATGCCCCTTCCTGATGTCCGCACCGGGTGAAATTGAGTTGCTGACTGAATTGTGTTTGCGGAAAATATACAGCGCCCATCCGGTGACAAAGGATGAGCGCATATTGCAAACAAAGTTTGGAAAAAATTATTTTGGAGTTTTTTGTATGCGAGGTGGATCAGGCTATAACGGGAGTCCCGAAGTGGAACGTGGCGGACTCCGTTCATAAATTCTTCAAAAACCCCATCACATGCGGATTGAGTTTTTCGGGGTGGCATTGATGCGGTACATGCCCGCAAACCGGCATGGAATGAGATGCGGTTATATTGGGAAGCAGTCGCCCGATGCGCGGAAAAGAGTCGGAGGCGAGGGTTTGATCGCGTCCACCCCAAAGGAGCAGAGTCGGCTGGTTGATGCGATGCAGGTTCGAGGTCAGATCGGGAAGCGTGCGCGGGATGTTGTAGATTCCAGAGGAGGCGCGTTTATAGTCCAGCGCGGTTTGATAGCGGATGTGTTCAGGTAATGTATGTTTTTCACGATGGCCGATGTAATCGTTGAAACTGGTCACATCCACCATGAAGCGGAAGAGACGATATGGAGTGCGGTCGATAAGCGCGGTGTTGACGAGTTTGCGCCGAAAGGCCAGCCGCAAAATGGGCGGAAGTTGATGGATATCGTAAAAGGGATTGACGAGGACAATGGCGCGAATACGCCCGGGATGTTGCAACGCATATTGCAAGGACAGGCCGCCGCCAAGCGAATGGCCGACAAGAACGAGCGAGTCGGGAAGATTCAGCGAGTCGATCCACGCGGAGAAATGATCGTATGTGGAATGGAACGAATAATCGCGATGACTTTCGGGCTTGTAACTTTCGCCATGGCCCAGCAGGTCGGGCGCGTACCCGGCATAACCGGACGCGGCGAGTTCCGGGAGAAGATCGTCCCAATCATGTAAAGACGCGGCCAGCCCGTGGACGAGAATTACCGGGTCGCCTTCGCCCTGCTGGACGAAGTTAACGTGGTTGTTTGTTGTTATGTGATTTACCAGGGACATTTTTGCCTGTAAAGCGCGAAACAAATTTCGCGGTACGTTCATTCGCCTGCGATCTGTTTTCCATAACGTTTTGCCAGTTCACGCCGCAGCACTTTGCCGATGAAGGTGCGTGGAAAATCGTCCATGAAGATGACGAAGCGCGGAATCAAGTGCGGGGGCAGGCGGCGTTTGCAATAGGCAATGACCGATTCCGCGGTGGGACGTTCGCGGCCGGCGATGACGAACGCAAGCGGATGCCCGGCCACGGCCACGACCACCACTTCCTTCACCTGCGGGATTTCATAGATCACTTCCTCCACATCGCGAGGGAAGGCGGGTTTGCCGGGCTTATCGGGATACCACATATCGGCCTTGCGGGCGATGATGCGGAAATAACCGTCTTCGTCCATTTGGGCAACGTCGCCGGTCAAGAGCCAGCCATCGTCGAGCAAAACGGCTTTTGTGGATTCTTCGTCCTTCCAGTAGCCCATCATCACCTGTGGACCGCGAATCGCGAGTTCGCCGATCTGACCGACTTCCACTTCCTTGCGTCCTCGCGCAAGATCGACCACCGCGGCCTGCGTGGACGGCAATGGGATTCCGATGCTCCCCACTTTGCGATTTCCGCTTAATGGATTGGCATGGGTCACCGGCGAGGCTTCGGTGAGGCCGTAGCCTTCGACAAGTTTGCCTTTGGTAAGTTTCTCAAACGACTCCTGCACTTCCACATGCAGGGGCGCGGAGCCGCTGATGCAGGCTTTGATGGAATTGATTCCATACTTGCGCACGCCGCGAAAGCCATTGATGGCATTATACATGCTGGGCACGCCGGTAAAGATGGTCGGCTTGTATTTTTTTATTGTCCGCAAAATATCCTGAATCTGAAATTGCGGTTTCAGGATCAACGATGCGCCGATGGAAACGGGCACATTCAAGGACGTGGTCAGCCCATAACTATGCGAGAAGGGAATGGCGCACAGAAAACGCTCACGGCCTTCCTCGGCTTTGGGGAGCCAGTGGCGGGTTTGCAAGGCGTTGGCGACCAAATTTCGATGCGAAAGCATCACCCCTTTTGCGTCGCCGGTTGTGCCGCCGGTAAATTGAATCACGGCCATGTCTTCGGGAGTTACATCCACTGTCGGCGACTGATCGCTTTGCCCGGAGATCCAGCGGCGGAAGCGCATGGCGCCGTGAACGTTGAGTCCGCGATTGCGCCAGCGCGAGATCAACTTTTTCGGCAGGGAAAGATATTCGCCGGGGTCGGTCAACACCAACAGGGGCAGACCGCTGTTTTTTTGCACCTGCGCGGCAAGGCTCGACCATAAATTCAACGTGACCAGCGCGCGAGCATCGGTTATTTTTACCTGGCGGGTCAACTCGTCCACATCGGTCATTGGCGGGGTGAAGACAGCCACCGCCCCGGCTTTGATCACGCCATAAAACGCGATCACTGCCTGCGGAATATTCGGTAGATGCAAAACCACGCGCGCGCCTTTGCCGATGCCCATTGCGGTCAGCGCATTGGCGAATCGATTCGCTTCGTGATTCAACCGTCGATAGGAAAGCGTTGCGCCTTCAAAGTAGATCGCGGCGCGGTTTGGAAACCTGCGCACCGACGAGCGCAATAAATGATGCAGCGGGATTCGCGGAATACCGATGGTATATGGAACGCCGTCTTCATAATGTTTCAACCAGGGGCGTTCGGCCGCAAGTTCGTTTCGCTCGGGACTGACCTTCGTAAACGAATCGTCGCGCCACGATTTTTTGGATTCGCCGCCGAGGAAACGTCCAATTGCGCGATTGACCGCTTCGCGGCGTTCCAGCATGACCATGTGGCCGGATACGCCGATATCCTCCTCTTCCGCACCGACGATGGATACCGCCACCTTCTCGAAGAGTGGCTTCTCGAAAACAGAATCGCGATGCCCGCGGATGACCAGCGCCGGGACAGTTAACTTTGCAAATTTATCCCAGCCCACCCATTGCGATAAATTTGTCAGATAAAACGGCTTCAACGCATGCGGCGGACCCGAAAGCCATTTCTTCGTGAACGGTTCGACCACGCGCAGCGACCATGTAGGCAGGTTCAACCCGAGTTTGAACATCGGATTCAGTTTGAATTCGCCGGCGGTGGCGATCAGGATCAGGCGTTCGACCTTCTGCGGGTGGTTGATCGCAAACTCAGTGACGATCGCGCCGCCGAAGGAGTGCCCCACCAACACCATCGGCGTAGACACATTCAATTTATCGAGGGCAGTTTCCAGGTCGAGCAGGATACGGGGCATGTCGTAGCCGCTGGATGGTTTGTCGGAGAGTCCATGCCCGCGCAAATCCAAGGCAATGACGCGGTTTTTCAAGGCGAATTTATGCAGTTGATATTCCCATTGCATGGCCTGCCCGCCGAAACCGTGAATGAAAACAATCGTGCGCTCCGGGCGATCGGGAGAAATATCGACAGCCGAGAGGCGTACGAGCCCCTGCGTGTCGGTGGAAACGCGAATTTCGTGGCGGTACAGGTCTAGATCGATGGACATAAAGGGAGTTTACATGAGAGTTAGGCGAAAGTCAATTTGCGGTTTGGGGTAAAAATGCTATACTGAAATCATGAATCTCGAAAAAGCGGCCGAGGCCATCATCAAAGAAGCGCAGGAGCGCGGCGAGTTCGAAAACCTCAAAGGCAAAGGCCAACCCATCGACCTGACGGCTTATTTCGAAACGCCGCAGGAACTTCGCAATGCGTACGCCATGCTGAAGAATGCCGGCATGGTCTCTGCGGAGGTGGAACTCTTGCAGGAGATCGCCGCGTTGCGCGAAAGACTAACCGCGACTCGCGAGGAAAAAGATCGAAGCCGAATCCAAAAAATGATCCGCGAGAAGCAGTTGCAGTTCGATGTGATGATGGAGAGGATGAAGAAAAAGTGAGAATGCCTCTGCTTACAAAATGTCTGTGACGGGAGCAAATCCAGGTCACAGACATTTTTTTATTTTCCCGGCTTGTGCCGAAGGCAAAAGCGCGGCAGGGACATCGTTCAGCCATCATAAAAGCCTCGGCGGATCATTCCTTTCAAAACGAGCCGCATTTCCGGCAGACCCAATATTACGATGTGGAGCAGACCAAACGAAGACCGATGTTGTTGTTGAAGTTATCGGGTTCGTTCCTGTTACGGTACGAGCAACGCGCGTTGTTTCGATTGTTGTTCCACGAACCGCCGCGC
>JACPVD010000336.1 GCA_016191895.1 Chloroflexota bacterium
AATAAAGTCTATTTGAAATTTCCACAAATTTTTTGGGATGAAAAATTCGAGCAGATCGCGTATATGGGCGAACGCGTGGGCGAGTGGTGCGACTGGCTGAATTTTGCGCCGTACATCGGCGAGCCTGTATTGATGGCGTTTCACGGCGGCGCGAAGGGATATGCCATCGAAGAACTTTCAGACGATGAAATCATTGCGGGCGCGATGAAAACACTGCGCGTGATGTATGGTGATTCGATTCCGGAGCCTGAGGGGTATGTGATCACGCGCTGGGGCAATGACCCGTTTGCATTCGGCTCGTATTCGCATGTGCCGCCCTTTGCCAGCGGCGAAGATTATGACGCTTTGTTCGAACCTGTGGATGACGTGTTATTCTTTGCAGGCGAAGCGGCCAGCCGTGAATATCCCGCCACTGTGCATGGCGCGTATTTATCGGGTGTGGCGGCGGCGGATGAGATTGCGTTAAAACTGACAGAATTCCATAAAGTGGCAATTTGTGTTAAAAGTCGCTATTCAAACTCAATTTCGATTTCCGCCCCGTCTTCCCAATCGCCCATTTTCTCGAATTCGATCTCCCCGAATAATTCGTTTTGAACCGCCGAGATGTGATAGCGTTTGATCAACTCCAGCATCGCCAAAAAGGTGACGACGATCTCGATGCGCGTGGCTTTGTCGGTGATCAGGCCGCTGAAGGTCATGCGCTGAATGTTCTTCATTGTCTTTGTGATAAAGTCGATCTTCTCGCGGATGGTAACTCGCGGCGCGGCGATGATCGTCCCCAACGATTCTTTCCTTTGACTCTTCGTAAAGGCGGATTCTGCGGCGGCGAGAAATTTTTCCAGCGTCAGATTCGATAGATCGAGTTTTGCCTCCACTTTCGGCGGCGGCGCGACGCGCAAGTACGTCCGCAGGTTATTTTCCTGCCGTTGCATCATCCAGCCTGCTATTTCTTTATAACGTTTATATAAGATCAACAATTCAACGAGTTCAACGCCGGGGTCTTCTTCGCCGGGTTCACGCTCGATGGGGCGTGGTAGCAACGCCTCGGATTTGATCTGCACCAGTTTCGCCGCAATGACAAGGAACGACGAAATTTCGTCGGGTTTCATCTGCTCCAATCCCTGCAAATACGACAGGTATTGATCGGTCACGGAAGCGAGTGAAATGGCGGTGATGTTTAATTCGGCGCGTTCGATCAGGCTGAGCAAAAGGTCGAGCGGCCCTTCATAGACGGGCGTTTGCACCTTATACCCGCTGAGCGAATGTCCCAAAAGGTTTTCCATGGCGCGCGAATTATACCAGTGTATAATTTCGCCATGCCCAAACTAACTCACATCGACGAGCATGGCCGCGCAAAAATGGTGGACGTGGGCGCGAAGCCCGATACGGAACGGGTTGCCATTGCGCGCGGCGAAGTCCACATGAAGCGCGAGACGTTCGACCTGATTCGCGCCGGCCAGATCAAAAAAGGGGACGTCCTGACTGTGGCGCAGATCGCCGGAATTAGCGCGGCCAAACGGACCTCGGACCTGATTCCGTTATGTCATCCTCACTTCCTTTCGAGCGTGGACGTGTCCCTCACCCTCGACGAATCGATTCCCGGCGTGGTCATCACCGCCACCGCAAGGACCGCCGGCAAAACCGGTGTGGAAATGGAATCTCTCACCGCCGTTTCCATTGCCGCGTTGACGATATACGACATGGCAAAGGCCGCAGAGAAAACCATGCGTATTCAAAACATCCGCCTGATCGAAAAGCATGGCGGTCAAAGCGGGGATGTGGTAAACAACATGTAGCACGCAACACGAATCACATGCTGCGTGTTACCAGAGTCGAAAATTGGATTTGAAAATGAACCGTATTAAATTATTGTTTTTTGCCACCATTCGCGACCGGGCGGGGACGAAAGCGCTCGAGTTGGATATTCCCACCGATATGACCATTCATGGGTTGAAGGAAAAGATTTCGGGCGATTATCCAAACCTCAAGGAATCCATGCGTTCGGTTTTGATTACCATCAACCGCGAATACGCCTTCGACGAGGCTGTTGTTCCGATGGGCGCGGAAATTGCCATGTTCCCGCCGGTGAGCGGAGGTTGATCGCATGGCGAGAAAAGTGGAAGTCCTTCCATACGACCCGGCATGGAGGGAAAATTTCGAAGCCGAAACGCATGCGCTGGCTGTCATTTTCAAGGATGAGGACGCCGTCTTTTATCACATTGGAAGCACATCCGTACCGGGGCTTTCGGCCAAACCCATCATAGATATTATGGTCGAGGTGGGCGATATTCAACATGTCGATTCGTTGAAGGAAGAGATGACGAAGCGCGGCTATCTTCCCCGCGGCGAGCACGGAATCGCGGGACGCCGCTTTTTCATCAAGGGAAACGAAGAACATCGGACGCATCATGTCCACGTGTTTCAGTGCGGCAACCCCGAAATTGCCAGACACCTTGCCTTCCGCGATTATTTGATTTCCCATCCCGACAGGATGCGGGAGTATGGAGAGTTGAAGGAAAGACTCGCCGCTCAATTCCCAACAGATATCGATTCGTATATTGCAGGAAAGGATTCTCTCGTGGCAGAGTTTACAAGGCAGGCGCAGGCCTGGGAGGCCGCAAAATTTCCGACGGTGTTTGCCATTACTGAAGATGAGATGGATTTAAACGACCTGCTGGCGCAAGTAACATTGACCTCCACCGGCGCGGCGGCGATCTTCACCGGCATGGTGCGCGGCAAAACCGAACGCGGCGATGCCCATGAGACGGAATATCTCGAATACGAAGCCTATGTCCCAATGGCGGAGGCGAAGATGAAACAGGTCGCTGATGAAATTCGCGCGAAGTGGCCGGTCATTGAAGGAATTGCCATTGTCCAGAGAATTGGCAGGTTGTATCCAAAAACGCCGACGGTGTTGATCGCCTGCACCGCCGCGCACCGCGATACCGGCGTGTTCGAAGCCGCGCGTTATGGCATCGATCGTTTGAAAGAGATTGTGCCGGTGTGGAAGAAGGAAGTCGGCCCGAACGGCGAGGAATGGGTGGAAGGGGAGTACATCCCGAAGCCGGGTGAATAACCATGTATCTTCAAACCACGCGCCTTATTATTCGTAACTTCGACGATAAAGATCTCGAAACGTTTCTGGCCTATCGCAACGACCCGGATGTGGCAAGGTATCAGGGATGGGGACTCCCATATTCGCGCGAGAAGGGCGAGGCGCTGATCGCTTCGATGAAAAGCGATTCCACGTTGCTGTTGGATGGATGGAGTCAATTTGCGGTTGCACTGAAGGAGACCGATGAATTGATCGGCGACCTGGGATGCCGCATAAAAAGAGACGATCCCCGCCAGGCGCGAATCGGGTTTTCGCTGGCTTCGCGTTACTGGCGCAAGGGATTCATCACCGAAGCGGCAGCAGGCCTGTTGCGACGCTTGTTCGAAGAGCTGAATATGCACCGCGTGACCGCCGATTGCGACGTGGAAAATATCGCGTCCTACCGGACGTTGGAAAAGCTTGGTTTTCGCAGGGAGGCGCATTTTGTGGAAAGCTTTCTGGTCGACGGCATTTATACAAGCGAATACCACTATGCCATGTTGCAGAGCGAGTGGCGTGATAGGTTGAAGGGCGGATGACGCCCATTTTGGCCGTGCAGGCAACAGGTCGCGGGTAGTGCCAGGGGTGCAGGATGCGGGTTTGCATCCGCGTGACGTTTTTTGTTTTGCGGGGTTTTAGTTGACGCATTTGCAATTTTATGAATCTATCGTCGGAGGAAACATGCAGGATCGCATTGTCATTACTGGGATGGGGACAGTCAACCCCCTGGGTTTGAACGTGAAAGACACATGGAAGAATGTGACAGAAGGCGTTTCGGGCGTTGCGCCGATCACGCTGTTCGACTCGTCACCTTTGCAGGTGCATATTGCCGCAGAGGTGAAGGAATTCAAGCCCGAAAATTTCATGGATGCAAAAGAAGCTCGCCGGCGTGATCGCTTTGAACAGTTTTCGATTGCGGCGGCGAAGGAGGCCCTCGCACATTCCAATTTGCAAATCACGGAGACAAACGCAGGGCGCATTGGCGCGATCATTTCATCGGCCATTGGCGGGTTGCACTCCCTGCAGGAGGCGATCCTCACAAACCACGCGGAAGGCCCGCGTCGGGTGAGTCCGTTTTTGATTCCGATGTTGATGCCGAACGGCGGATCGGGTATGACTGCAATTGAGTTTGGGATCAAGGGGCCGTGTTTTTCCGTCGCTTCGGCCTGCGCCTCCGGTTCGGATGGAATTGGCACGGCGCTGATGATGCTCCGGGCGGGGATGATCGATGCCGCGCTGACGGGCGCATCCGAGGCGACGATCACATCCACCGGCGTGGCGGCGTTTGATCGTGTGGGCGCCATGTCGCGCCGCAATGACGATTACTCGATGACGCCCCAGCCCTTCGACAAGAATCGCGACGGGCTTGTGATGGGTGAGGGAGCGGCGGTGCTGGTGCTCGAACGCGAAGGCGATGCGAAGGCGAGAGGCGCGAATATCCTCGCCGAGTTGGCCGGCTATGGCGCAACCGCAGACGCCTTCCATGTGACCGCTCCGCATGAAACAGGCGAAGGCGGCGCGGCGGCCATTCGCATGGCGCTGGCTTCGGCGCAGGCAAACATCGACGAGGTGGGGTATATCAACGCGCATGGCACAGGCACTTTGTTGAACGACCAATCCGAGACACGCGCCGTCAAGGCTGCGTTTGGCGACCTTGCCTATAAAATTCCCATCTCTTCCACAAAGTCGATGACCGGGCATATGATGGGCGCGACCGGCGCGTTGGAGGCCATCTTCTGCGTGCAGGCCATCCACAACGAAATCCTGCCGCCGACGATTCATTATGAAACCCCCGATCCCGAATGTGATTTGGACTACATTCCCAACAAGGCGCGCGAACAAAAGGTCTCGCTTGTCTTGAGCAACGCCTTCGGTTTTGGCGGCCATAATGCGGTGCTTGCAATCCGGAGATATTCTTAAAAGCTCTTCACCGCGAAGAAAGATGAAGACAGGAAAAAATTCCTTTAAAACTTTGCGCTCTTCGCCCCCTTGCGGTGAAAAATCTTTAAATCGGGCTTGTACGAACAGAAAATGCGTGCTATACTCCGCACTCGCGTTTCAAACCCAGTCAGTATCTTCTTGATAAGGCAGGACGTGGAATAAACACCCCACTCTCCCCTTCTATTTGAAAAGATACCCCAATCAACCACAAAAGCAAGGAAGATCGAAAATGACCGACTTTATCAAGGCCGTTCAGGCCGCACCCAACGAGAAAATTCCGCAGATGGCCCCCGGCGACACCGTGAGCGTGCATGTCAAGATCAAGGAAGGCGACCGCGAACGTATTCAGGAGTTCAAAGGAATCGTGATCCGTTTGCGCAAGAGCGGCAACGACGCCTCCGTGACCGTCCGCCGCATGGCAACCAACGGCATCGGAGTCGAGCGCACGTTCCTGCTCCGCTCCCCGCG
>JACPVD010000346.1 GCA_016191895.1 Chloroflexota bacterium
AAATCAGACCTGACAGGTTTCATCGTGACCCACTTCAACCCCAACGTTTGCGAATCAGAATCGACTCGATCGATCAAGGCTCTGCGAAAACCTGTCAGGTCTTAAATGAACCAACTCCATGATTGGGATAATCTTTTGCTCGCCTACCGCAAAGCCGCCAAAGGCAAGCGAGGTCATGCCGATGTGGCGGAGTTCGAATACCGTCTCGAAGAAAACCTGCTGCAACTGCAAAGCGAGTTACAGAGTCAAACCTACCAGCCGGGGAAATATCACAGTTTTTACATCCACGACCCGAAGAAACGCCTGATCTCCGCCGCGCCGTTCCGTGACCGCGTGGTTCATCACGCTTTGTGCAACCTGATCGAGCCTATCTTCGAAAAATCGTTCATTTCCGATTCCTATGCCAACCGCGTCGGCAAAGGCACGCACAAAGCCATCGACCGCGCCCAGGGATTCGCGCGGCGTTTCAAGTATGTGCTCACCTGCGATGTGAAGCAGTTCTTCCCGAGCATCGATCATGAAATAATGCTGGCTATCCTCACTCGGACTCGAACGTCTCCAGACGTTCGAATGGCATCGATAAAGTTCAAAAGTCTGGAGACTTTTGAGTCCGTTTGGCTGATACAAAAAATCCTGCAAAGCGGCGCGGGCGTTTTACAGGAGGAATACGACATGGCCTGGTTCGAAGGAGACAATTTATTCTCGATACTTCGTCCGCGCGGACTTCCCATCGGGAATCTCACCAGTCAGTTCTGGGCGAACTGTTACCTCAATCCCTTCGACCATTTTGTCAAACGTGAACTACGCTGCAAGGGGTATGTCCGCTACGTGGATGATTTCCTCCTGTTCTCGAACGACAAGGCGCAATTGAACGAATGGCGCGGGCAAATCATCGAACGGCTGGGCAAATACAGGCTGACCCTGCACGAATCCAAATGCCAGCCGCGCCCGGTTACAGAGGGGATTCCGTTTCTCGGCTTCGTCGTTTACCCCGCATACCGGTTGTTGAAACAACAAAAGGGAATCGCCTTTCAACGCAAATACAAACTTGCAAAACAGGCGCGGCGACGCGGAGAACTCACCTTCGCCCAACTTACCGCCTCTGCGCAGGGCTGGGTCAATCATGTCCGCTATGCAAATACGTGGAATTTGCGCCTCACCCTCCTCAACTGAGCCCTGCTTACTGGTTACTGATCGCTTTTCACGGGCTACTGTTCACCATTCACTGGTGGTCTCGACACCTGCACTTGCGTGCCGGTGCAAGTGTACGCCCCTCGACGAGCACTCGGGGCTACATCTCGATATACTCGATGCGACGCTCGACCACCGGGTTCACCCGACACCTGACACCCGACACCCGACACTTGGAACCTGAAACTCACCCCACCAACTCCACAAACCTCACCACACTCCCCATCCCCTTTGCCACTGGATCAATATCGATATATTCATTCACCGTATGCGCGCCGCCACCGGTGGTAATTCCCATGACAACAGCGGGAATGCCGAGGCTGAGCGGGATGTTCGCGTCGGTGGAGCCTGCTGTGAGAGTCACATCCAGTCCCTGCTCGCGGGTGCAATCGGAGGCCAGTTTCACCAGCGGATGGTCGGCGGGAATTTCGCCAGCGGGTCGTTCGCCGATGACCTCGGCCATGATGCGCGCGCCTTCGCGGTCGGCATTGCTGATGATCTCCTCCACTTGATGGGTCAACTTCGCCAATGCAGACGGGTCTTCGGAACGCAGGTCCAGTTCGCATCTGGCTTCGGAGGCCAGTACGTTGACTCCCGTCCCGCCGCCGAAAGTGCCGACGTTCATCGTGGTGCGCGGCTGTCGCGGAAGTTTCAACGCCGTCAATTGAGTCACCAGCGACGCAAGTTCATGCACCGCCGAGGGCTGTCCGTAATCGGCCCAGGAATGTCCGCCTGCGGTTTTGGCCGCAATGCGATAGCGCCGCACGCCGATGGCGCGATGGTACACATGCCCGATCGCCATCCCTTCCAACACAAGATAGCCGATCACATTTTGCCCCGACGCGAAGCGTGTCGACGGGCTGAAACGATCCACCACAGCGCGCATCCCGCGCAGGTCGCCGAGTCCCTCCTCGCCGACGTTTGCCACAAACCAGACATCGTGCCGCAACTCGATTTTTCTCTCTCGCAACGACCACAGGATTCCAAACAACGCCGCGACTCCCAGCGAATTATCGCCGATGCCCGGCGCGAAGATCTTCCCCGCCTCTTTTCTCACTTGCAAGTTGATACTGTTTGGAAAGACCGTGTCCAGATGGGCAGAGATGACTAACGCTTTGGCTTCGCGACGCGTCTCTTTCCCCGGCAGTCTCGCAAACACATTGCCGATCGAGTCCACGGAAACGTCTTTCAACTTTTCCTGCTCAAATAGTCCGCGCACAAACTCGCCGCGAGCCGATTCTGAAAACGTCGGCGCAGGAATCTGCTGGATTTGAATCGCGAGGCCGAGAAGGTTTGAAAGTTGGAATGTTGCAGGCGCCGCACTGAGCCTGTCGAAGTGTTGCAGGTTATTCTTCATCCTTCATCTTTCCTTATATTTCCCGCGCCATTTCCTTCAACACATGCAGGCGGGCATCGGCGAGGCCGGGCAGAACGTCCAATTCGTAGAACGGGCCGCTTCCTTCGATCTTCAGCGAAGCAGAGACACTTCCATACAGGGCGGACTGAAGCGGGTCATGTGTCTTTTGGAAACCCGCAAGAAATCCGCCGCAAAAGGCATCGCCCACGCCGGTGGGGTCGGCCACCCTGGATGGGTATGCAGGAATCTCATAACGGTGATTGCCCGGCACATCATAGACCATCTGCCCCAACTGTCCGCGTTTGATGACGACGATCTGCGGGCCGTATTCGCTGACTCTGCGCGCCATCTCCCACAGGTCGTTGGTCTCGCCCCAGAAGAGTTTGCGCAATTCCTCCTCCGACGGCTGGAAGACGCTGACGCCTTGCAGGACGAGTCGCAGATCACGCCAAAAGGGAGGCGACATGTAACTCGAAGCAGGATCCAGGCTGACGGTGTGCCCCGATCCGCCGCGAAAGAGGCTGACCATCTGACTCTGGCTGGAAAAGTCAAAGGGACAGAGATGCACGTAGCGGACATCCCAAAATTGCTTTGGCACATCGCGCGCGGCCGGGGAGACGGGATCAGGCTCGCGCGGGTTTTTATTCGACTCGTCCGGTGGCTGGTAGCCAAGCAACGACTTCGGAAACGTGAGTTGACGCCGCGCGAAATGCAAAACGGCGTTTGTGTGAGTCAACTCGTTGGACTCGGTGAACGCGGTGAAACTGCGCGCATCCGCGTTTTGCAATTCATGAAGAATGCGGATGCCGCTCACATCGAAACCGCGCGCCTCGAAATCGCGAAGCCAGTGGCGGGGATAGTCCTCTCCCACACGGGCAACGAGAGCCGCATCCGAATCCCATACCGCCAATCCACCGGCGGCGTATAACAAACTTCCGCCGGGCGAATCCAAAAGGGGCGTTCCCGAAGATGGCAGAATATATTCGCGGTTTAAGTTACCGGCGATGAGGAAAGTGGGAGGCATGGGGGAGGGTAGAGATGGAGAATAGTAATTGCGGTCAAGTAGCCGCGAGGCTGTCGAGTTTATCGAGACGCACGGCGTACCGAGACCCGCGTCCACATGGGCTTTTTCGCGGCGACCTTTTTGTAGATGGGGCAATCGGGTTGATGCGCCCCGGGCAGATATCCAGTGGACATGAGAAATTCGTTGACGATCTCACCGCCGGTAAAAACGAATGTCTTCTTGAATAGTTTCGTCCAGTCGTCTTTTGTGAGCAGGCGCTTCGCGTTTGCGTCGAGCCAGTTTTTGAACGAGCCGAATTCCTTCTTCAATTCGAGAATCCTCTGCGCGTTGACGATTGCCGCATTCACCTTCAAACGGTTGCGGATGATCCCCGCATCGGCAAGCAAACGGATGCGGTCTTTTTCAGCGTAT
>JACPVD010000359.1 GCA_016191895.1 Chloroflexota bacterium
CTCCGGCCTCACCGAAAAACCGATCAGCCTGTTTCGTCCAATTTTATGGGGCATTCTCGATAAAGTTCTGTTGATGCTTGTCCTGATGTTCGCGTTTTTATCGTTTGAAGTTCCGTTCAGCGCTGGCACTATCATTGCCGGGTTTTCCATCGCGTATCTGTTTCTCATCGTTTCCCCCACGCCGTCGGGCATCGGCATTGTCGAAGGTCTCATGCCGGTCGCGCTTGCATCTCTCAACGTGAATTGGAGTCAGGCCGTCGTCATCACGCTCACCTATCGCACGGTCACGTTTTGGGTTCCATTTGGAATCGGCGCATGGGCGTTTCGCTCCCTGCACACCGCCGGCGAAGAACCATAATCATGCTTCAATCGTTATTGGATTTTTGGAAAGCAGACTCCGACACCGCGCCTAATTTTTCCGCATGGAAAACGACTCCCGCGCGGGAGGCCGTTACGCATCCCTTCCCGACCGATGCGCCTGCTCCGCTTCGAGAAGCCTTATCCACCCGCGGCATTGACCGCCTCTACTCACACCAACTTTCCGCATGGACTCATACCCGCGCTGGCAGGAACATTATCCTCTCCACCGGCACCGCCAGCGGAAAAACACTTGCATACAATATGCCTGTCCTCGCGGCCATGATCCAAAACCCCGAGGCGCGGGCATTATATTTATTCCCCACCAAAGCGCTCGCGCAGGATCAGTTTTCCACATTATCAAACCTGATATTTGAAACCCTTCGACATGGCTCAGGGCAGGCCTGGAACCTGAAACCCGCCATCTATGACGGCGACACTCCCCAATCTCAACGCTCATCCATTCGCAAGAATGCAAGGATCGTCCTCTCTAATCCCGACATGCTCCACACGGGCATCCTGCCGCATCATTCCAACTGGAGTGATTTTTTCAGCAGCCTGAAATTCGTGGTCATCGACGAGGCGCATACCTATCGCGGAGTCTTCGGTTCGCATGTTGCCAACGTCATCCGCAGGCTCAAACGCGTGGCGGATTTTTATGGGAGTACGCCAAAATTCATTTTGGCATCCGCCACCATCGGAAACCCCAAAAGCCTCGCCGAAAGTTTGATCGAAGAGTCCGTTGAGTTGATCGACAACGATGGCTCCGCGCGCGGGGAACGTCATTTCATCATCTACAACCCGCCAGTCACGGACCCCGCACTGGGCTTAAGAAAAAGCAGCCTTCTCGAAAGTGCGCGGCTTGCCACCGACCTGTTGACCCACAATATTCAATCGGTTGTCTTTGCGCGTACAAGAAGAAGCGTCGAAATTGTTTTGACCTATTTGCAAGAGACTGGGGAACAGAAACGGGAGAACAGGTCTGCGGACAAATCTCCAATCTCCAATCTCTATTCATCCATTCGCGGCTACCGCTCCGGCTACCTCCCTCACCAACGCCGCGAGATCGAGCAGGGACTTCGAGACGGCTCGGTTAGAACAGTGGTCGCTACGAATGCGCTCGAACTCGGAATCGACATCGGCGGGCTGGGGGCTGCGATCCTTGTCGGGTATCCGGGGACAATTGCCAGCGCGAGGCAACAATCCGGGCGGGCGGGGCGCGGAAATGCTCCCGCGGTTTCGGTGATGGTCGCGTCGCCGAATCCGCTCGATCAATTTCTGGCGCATCACCCCGAATATTTTTTCGGCAGTTCGCCCGAGATGGCGCTGGTCAACCCGAACCATTTGTTGATACTGCTCGAGCATTTACGCTGCGCCATGTTCGAACTCCCGTTTCAAAAAGGCGAGGGGTTTGGCTCGCTATCCGCGGATGTGATCGAAGAGTATTTGAACTTCCTGCTTTCCAATAACGAGGCGCACTTCTCGAACGAAAAATATTATTGGATGCAGGATCAATACCCCGCCGCAAATATTTCCCTGCGTTCCGCGTCGCCGCAAAGTGTTGTATTGCAAAGCGTGTCCGAAGATGGACGACCTCAAACGGTCGGCACAGTGGATGGCGAGTCTGCGGCGTGGATGGTTCATCCCGGTGCGGTCTACATGCACGAAGCCCAGCAGTATTTTGTGCAGGAACTGAATCTCGAAAACCACATCGCTCTATTGGTTCCTGTTGGATTGGATTACTACACCGAGGCGCAGAAAAATTCAGAGATTGCTGTGTTGGATGAGTCGGCTCGATCCGCTGTCCGCGGCGGATTGAAATCGTATGGCGAGATCCAGGTCACCACACAAGTTGTTGGCTTTCGGAAGATTCGCTGGTTCACCTATGAAAATTTGGGACAGGAACCCCTTGACCTTCCTCCCTCCGAATTGCAGACCACTGGCTATTGGCTTTCCCTTTCCGAGGAAACGGTCTCGCATCTTCGCGACGCTGGGATCTGGTCCAACGACCCGAACGACTACGGCCCCGATTGGCCGAAGATTCGACTCGCCGTCCGAAAACGGGACCAGTTCAAATGTCAGGTGTGTGGCGCGACGGAATCGTCCCGCGAGCATGATGTGCATCACAAGATCCCCTTCCGCGCTTTTATGCGGAGTGAAAAGTCTCCAGACTTTTCACTGCAACATCAGGAGATGTTGCACTCCGCGCGTGAACAAGCCAACCGACTCGAAAACCTGACCACGCTTTGCGCAAGTTGCCATCACAAAGTGGAGCAAAACGTCCGCATTCGAAGCGGGCTGGGAGGGCTTGGCTTTGTTCTTGGTAATCTCGCGCCATTATTTTTGATGTGCGATACCCGCGACTTCGGCGTC
>JACPVD010000360.1 GCA_016191895.1 Chloroflexota bacterium
ATTATGAGTGCGTCGCACCAGACGGGTGGACGAGTCCTGTGAAACAGATAAATCTACGGGTTGGATTGTCTTGTTGAGTCAGGTGCGACGCACCCCAGATAGGAAGCGAATGAACATTCTTGAACAGACCGACGAACTGACCGCGCAAGAGATCGTTGACTACAACAAGGAGTACACCTTCTTCTCCTGGTCGGCGCAGGGGAAGTTGAATCCGATTCCCGTCACGGGCGCGGAGGGAGTCTATTTTTGGGATGCGAACGGCAAGCGTTATCTCGATATGGTCGCGCAGTTGGTGAACTCGAATTTGGGACACCAGCACCCGAAGGTGGTGAAAGCCATTCAAGACCAAGCCGCCAGGTTGACCTACATCAGCCCCTTCCACAGCACGGAGCCGCGCGCCCGTCTCGGCAAAAAACTGGCAGAGATCACGCCTGGGGATTTGAAGAAGACCTTCTTCACTCTCGGCGGTTCGGACGCCAACGAGAACGCCATCAAGATTGCCCGTCAATACACGGGACGGCACAAGATTCTGGCGCGGTATCGCTCGTATCATGGAGCGACCCACGGCGCTGTGGCGCTGACGGGCGATTATCGCCGCCTCGCTTCCGAGCCTGGGATTTCGGGCGTCATCCATTTTCTCGATCCGTACTGTTACCGTTGTCCATTTGGCTGGACGAAGGATACGTGCAAGCGTCAGTGTATCAACCATGTCGAAGAGGTGATTCAGCACGAAGGTCCCGACCAGATCGCGGCGATCTTCCTCGAAGGCGTGACTGGCACGAACGGACTCATCCTCCCGCCCGATGATTACTGGCCGCGAATGCGAGAGATCTGCGACAAGTACGGCATCCTGCTCATCGCCGACGAAGTGATGAGCGGTTGGGGTCGCACGGGCAAATGGTTCGCCGTGGACAACTGGAATGTCGTCCCTGACATCATCACCACCGCGAAAGGAATCACGTCTGGATATATGCCGCTCGGCGCGGTGATTGTTTCAGAGAAGATCGCGCAATATTTCGATGACCATGTTCTGTATGCAGGGCTGACCTACAACGGTCACGCCATCTCCTGCGCGGCGGCGGTTGCGACGATTGAAGCCTACGAAGAGGAAAACATCTTCGAGCGCGTGGACGAGATGGGGAAATATCTCGGCGAAAAATTGGAGGGGTTGAAAGCGAAGCATCCGTGCGTGGGCGATGTGCGTTACATCGGTCTGTTCAGCGGAATCGAACTGGTCAAAAACTGCGAGACAAAAGAGCCGCTCGATATTGCCCCGCTCAAGAATTTCCTGATTCAAAACGGCGTGTATGTATTCACGTTCAAGAGCATCCTCATCATTGCGCCGCCGTTGATTATCTCGAAAGATGAATTGGATGAAGGTCTCGCGTGGGTGGATGAAGGCCTGGCGATGATGGACGAAAAAACAGCCGATTGAGAGAAACCCATGACCGAGAAAACCATTTTAAAAGTTTCCTGTGCAGATCGCCCTGGGCTGATGGCAAAGGTGACGGGCTTGCTGTTTCAAAGCGGCAGGAACATCCTGGATGCCCAGCAATTCAACGACCGCGAGACATTCTTCATGCGCGTCGTGTTCGAATCGGACGCGGATATTCAGGACATGCGAAACAAGTTCGAGCCGCTGGCAACGGAATACAACATGACGTGGAACATACGTCCCGCCGAGCATAAACAGCGCGTCTTGATCCTCGTTTCCAAATTCGATCACTGCCTCGGCGACCTGCTCTATCGCGCCCGCATCGGCGAACTCAACATGGATGTGGTGGGCGTGGTCTCGAACCATCCGCGCGAAGCGTTGAAGAACTCCATTCTCGAAGGCATTCCCTTTTATCACCTGCCTATCACGCCAGAGACCAAACCCCAGCAGGAAGCGCAGATCAAACGTGTCGTCGAAGAAACGAGAGCGGAGCTGATCGTCCTGGCGCGCTACATGCAGATCCTGTCCGATGACATGACGAAGTACCTGTCGGGTCGCTGCATCAACATCCATCACAGTTTTCTGCCAGGCTTCAAAGGCGCCAAGCCGTATCATCAGGCATACGAACGCGGCGTAAAGATCATCGGCGCGACGGCGCATTACGTCACCCCCGACCTGGACGAAGGTCCCATCATCGCGCAGGATGTCGAACACATCAGCCACGCCGACTCGCCCGACGACCTGGTCCGCAAGGGACGCGAGATCGAGAGCCGCGTGCTGTCCCGCGCGGTGTATTACCATCTCGAAGAGCGCGTGTTGTTGAATGGAGACAAGACGGTTGTGTTCCGGGATTGATTTTCAACCGGCGGTAAATTGTAAATGGTAAAATAGCGTTCCGTTCGATAAGTAACAGAACGCTATTTTATTTTCTGGTGTTACGCAGTTTAGGCACCGCGGCGCGCTTTGCGATGTCGCCCTGCATGAGCGGGATTAAATCTCGCGGACTGCGCAAGGCGAGTTGATTTGATGAAATTGGAAGAAAGGCATCCATGCCGCTGAATTGGTATGTTTTACGCAGCAAGCCAAACAAGGAATTGTTATTGTGGGAGCAATTGAAACTGCGAAACGTGGAAACGTTTTATCCCCAAATTCGCGTTCAGCCTGTCAACCCGAGGGCGCGGAAGATAAAAGCATACTTTCCGGGCTATGTTTTTGTGCATGTAGATTTGGAGCAGACCGAACGTTCTGTCCTTCAATGGATGCCGGGCGGGCTCGGTTTTGTTTCCTTCGACCAGGAACCGGCTCTCGTGCCGGAGTCTCTCGTCAAGGCGATCAAAAAGAAAGTGGATGCAGTCAACGCTTCGGGCGGGGAATTGTTCCATGGTTTGAAGCGGGGAGATCTGGTGGAAATTCAAAGCGGTCCATTTGCCGGTTATGAAGCGATCTTCGACACGCGACTGGACGGTCATGAACGGGTGCGTGTGTTGTTGAAATTGCTTCAGGGACGGTCGACCAAAATGGAGATTCCGGCTGGTTTTCTGGAACGAAAGGCAAAACCGCGAAGGTAAAATCAGGGGGATGGGGGAGGAAAACAGCGGATGTTTTTCAGCCCGGTGTATTCGACGTAGCAGGCCGGACGCTTCGGGTTGACCGCCGTCAGCGAAGACGCAAATGGAAATGGGCCGGGCAGTTCCAGGTCGGGGTAGGTTGCGCGAAGCGTCTGCTGATACCAGTCCAGGTAAAGAAGGTCTGTTGCGATCACGGCAAGGTCGGGGCGTTGGCGCAGGGCGTAGTGAAAATACCACAGCGCAAAGGTTGCCTTGTCGCCTTTGGTAAAAACAATCGAGTTGGCTGGCGCCTCGGCAAGGATCTGTTTGCCGAAGTCTTCCGCCCGCCGATCATGAGATGCGTCGACTTGCGGCCAATGGATTCCAGCCAGGACAAACAGGTATAACAGGGATGTGAATCCGATCGCGAGCCCGGTTTTAGGCAAACGTTCATCGAGGGATTCCATCAGCCCGTTCACACCGGATCCGATCCCGATCGAAAAACATAGAAATGTCGGAATCAAATATAAAAAGGAATCGGCCGTGGCGTATGCGATCGCCAGCATACTATGAGCCGCCACCATCCAGACCATGCTTTGATTCAAGCGATTTCGCTTGTAAAAGACGATGATCCCAATCAACCCAACGGTCAGGCCGGGAATTCCGAATTGCTCGATCAGCAATCCCGCGATCGTTCGAATCCGTATCCATGCGGAGAAGGGATCGAGATCGAAGAGTTGAAATTGATACTGACTTCCCGACACCAGCCACCAAAAGCCATCGAGCGCGGCCGGGTTGCCCCAATTCACCGGCGGCTGCGATGCGGCGCGGATGGGAAGGGAAAAATAAGACAGAAGACCGGCCCCGATCCATGCCAACCGGCGCAGAATGGAGCGCAAACGGGCGGGTTTGTTCCCGGGAAGCAAAAGGGGGAACATCAACAGGCTGGTGACGTGATTGCCCAGCGCCAGGCCGAAGGTCAGGCCGAGGATGCGATCTTGTGAAACCTGTTCGGCTGGAAATTCGCTGTCGTGGGAAAGATAAAGTATGGCCGCCGTGAACAAAGCGTGCAAGGCGTACACTTCGGTAATGACCGCCTGCGACCAAAGCACAGGCGAGAGGCCGAACGCAAAAGCAGATATCGATCCTGCCAGCTCGTTTCGATCTCCCAGATGCCGCGTTGCAACACGATATACGATCGACGATGCAAAGACGGCCGCAACCGCAGACATCAAGTTTGTGCGGTATGCAAGGTTCCCAATCGGCAGAAACTGAAAGAGACGCGCCAGTAACAGGTAGATCGGGTATCCGGTGGGATGGGCTATCCCATTTGTTGCGGCGGCGGCGATAAGGTCTCCGCCGTCCGATCCGTTGTTTGCCCAGGTCAAGCCGGGCGCCATGCTGTTCAGGTAGACCAGGGAAAGGGATATGCCCAATAACCCTTGAAGAAACCAGCCCGTATATTTTTTTTTGTTTTTCATGGGAAACAAGAACAGGATGGAAGCGTTTGCTTCCATCCTGTTGCGACGCTTGCAGGGAACCGTTTACTTGCCGGTTGGCGCGTATACGCCGGTGTGTTCGGTCAACGGCGCGCAGGCCATGCCGTTTTCGATCGTGGTCTCCAGCGGGGTCCAGTCCGGCAGGGCGGAGTCGGGCTTGTCATCCCTTGCGTAATAGAAATAGATGGTTGTTTTCTTGCCCGGAATGGCGGCAAAACAAATCTTCCATTTGCCTTGTTCTGTGGTTGTATTGACGTCTTTAACGAGTGCGTTATCCACATAATGGAAGACATGACAGCCTGGAAGGTAAAGCAGACCTTCGTTATCCGGGAATGGGACATTTTGCGAAACATCGATGTTTTCTTCCACATGAAGATCGTTCGAAAGATTTTTCAAAAAATATTCGACTTCCAATGTGCAAATGCCGCCTGCGGAATACGTTCCCGATTCGGTAATGAGCGCGGATGTGGGAGGCGTTACAACGGTACCACCCGAGCCGCCGCCGACCTGGGGATTCTCAGTCACAGTGCTACCATCCTGTATCGGGGGGCGGACTGCCGCCGGCGCATAAACACCAGTATATTGGGCGGGAGCGCAGGCAAACCCATCCTTATGGGTGGTGGTTAGTGGAATCCAAGCCGGCGATCCGCTCTCCGGTTTGTCGAAATAATAATAGATCAATAATTCGACATCCGGGCGGTCGCCGAAACACACTTCCCAACTACCGTAGGTCGGGCTCATTTCGCGCGTTTCTTTTTTGTCATTTGTGGCGGCATCCAACACATAATGAATGATGTGGCAGCCGGCCAGGTAGAGTTCGCCATCGTAACCATAGGGCACGTTCCGCGATTCCTCCGCAGGAACGTCCACGGCCGCTTTGGCGCTGGCGCCCGTACTTGTGTACAAGGCATTGAACTCGCACAACCCGCCGACATAATAGCTTCCGGATTCGGAAACATCGATTTCGATGGGCGGCAGGGCGGCGGCGGACGGTTGGTCTGATTTGAGAAGCGAACTCGCCCAGGCGGGGTTGCTTCGCGCAACGCCTACAATGGTCAATAGCAGGCTGATTGCGACGAAAATTTGCGCATACTTTTTCATGATGGATTCTCCTTCTTGTAATGTTTTGGGTTATTTTATATCAAAACTCGAAAAATTCGCTTCGGATTTCGAACGGATTTACGGCATGGAGAACAGGATGTCGAACTCCAAATCTGTTTGCAGGTTTGTTTCGTACAGGATATTATTTTCCTCCACAACCGCGCCGCCCGGCGCGCGGCCAAGCAGGGCATTCTGCGGGATGTGTATGCGTATCGTTATCGGAATTGCCAGGGTTCCGGGCTGTTTTTGTACTTTAAGTCGGTAGACGATCTGTTTGGAATCCGGCGTATTCTCCAACACACTTGCCGGTAATGCAAATCGAAAAGCCACCGATAACGCTTCCCCGCCGGGTAACACCTGCAGGGTGCCAAATGCCTGGGCGCCTTCGATCTCCTCCGTCAAGATATCCACCTGCCCCTGGTTCTTTGGTTTTACGATCATCCAGTTGTCGGGCACGTATTGCGGCGTGGCGTCCAGCAGGGTTGTCCCTTCCTTTTTATATACCCGCATGTAATTCCAGTAGCAATCTGTAATTGGGTACACATCCTCGCCTTCGAGTCTGACTTTGTTCCAGTGCTTGCAGTAAATTACCGGCGGCGCGTTATTCCTGTGAAAAACCGTCAGTGTGGCAAAGGGGGATGATGTCTTTGTCAGGTCGATGTCGTAATGCAGGCTTGATTCGACAACCGCATTCGTTTTGTTGAATCCGATATTGGAGTCCACCACCATGAGAAAATCGCCGGTATCCGGTCGAACGGCGCCGTCCCAGTCATATTGGCGGAGCGCGGATGCGATGACAGGGTTGTCCACTTGCAGGAGGAGGTGACGCTCATTCAGGGCTTCCAACAGGACACGGGCGAGTTCTTCCATGTCCATGTTGCCATCCATGATTTTATCCAGCAGCGCCGCGGCCAACTTTGGCATAAAACCTTTCCTGCCGACGCCGGATGCCCCCGGATCCTCTTTATGGATGCGCATATAGGACACCACATTCTCTGCGTTGATCGGATAATCCACCCCTTCCACCCGAACGTCCCCGGTGATTCGCAGCATTTTTATCAGCAATTGCTGGTCGAATGCGATGACTCCGTCGACGGAATGTTCGTTGAAATACGAAAATAAATTTTCGGCATATAATGCGGCGGTGGGGTAATCGGTAAACCAGTTTGCATCCCTGAAGACAAGAACGGGACTGTTCATGTATTCCCTGAGTTGACAGGGAGCCGCGGGGTATACTTTTCCCCAATTATCGACCTGGCCGGAATCGATAAACTCAAGATTGCCAATTTGACCGTCCTGAAGCAGCAAGGTGCCGGCTGCGGTAATAAACCCGCCGGTCGGACGCAATTCATCTTCGTTCTGGACCAGCAGCAGATAGGTTTTCGGGCCTTCCTCGCTGGCGCCCAGCAGGCGGGGAAGTTCCGTGCTTGCGGCAAGGGCAGTGTTCATCGAAACAAGCAGCGGATCGACTTGATTCAATATCAGATCGCGGATTTCGGGCGATAGGGTTCCGGTATCCAACCGGCTTCGCGCGTCGACTGCCCGCTTCATGTGTTCCTGGGCCCCGGCCAGTTGCGGCTGGATTTTGACAATGTCGGCCAGCAGGAGCGGCATACTCACTCCTTCATTATGATATTTATCCAACAGGGGCAGGCCGGCCTGGCTGGCCGTATCGGCGGAGATCAGCATGGATTCGGCGATCGTCGCCAGTTCCCGGATCGACCCCAGTTCGCCTCCATAGGCAGGAGACCATTCCAGCAGGGGTCCCATCCAGAAGAACATTTCGGTTTCATTTTTCAACCGGGTAAAATCCCTTCTAAGATCACCCAGGGCGGGGGCGGCGGCCTTTAGTTGTTCCAGCCGGGAATCCGACGTCGAAGTTATCTCCTGTAATTGCGCAACATCCCGGCGGACGTTCGTCGCCAGGCGGTAAATTGTCCACGCTTTTGGCCCGGTGATGATAACGAGGAGCGCCATGAGGATGGCTATGACAAGAAAAAGACGCCGTTTTCCTCTTTTGGGGGACTTTCCTTTTTTGTCGCGCAATTCTGTCGAAACAGGGGAGGCCGACTGCGGCGGTTCCTGTGAAATCACAGACGGTTGCGCCAGCAGGGCGGATAGATAGTTCTCGCGGGTTTGGATGGCGCTCATTAAATGCTGTAATCCCTTTCGGTGCCAGTCGCTTAGCGTACTGTTCGGGGCAACCTCCGGTTCGTTGCCAACCAGCCTGTATGCTTCCTTGTCCGCTTCGGATACGGCGCCGCCCGACCCGTTGAACACAAAGAGCAGGATACTTTGATCGATTCTTCCCCACGCATCCCTCAAGGAGACGGGGTTGGGGGAGCCAAAAAGCAAAGGGGCAAAGTATTGAGACGCCAATAACCCAAATTCCCCCCAGCTTGTATCGAGGCGTTTTCCCCGTTTGGGAGGCGTGCTGGGCCTCATTTCATGGAATAGATTTGCAATGGCAAGAACCAGTTGATGTCCGGGGGACTTGTCATTTGGGATGGACCCGTTTGAAATCGCATCGGAAACAATAAGACTCGCAGTCCAGGGATGATGATCGAGTTCGCCGGGTCGCAGGCTTTTTTCGAGAATTAGTTTTAGTGCTTCTATTTGAACGCTTTCGGACGGCATGGATACCTCGGTTGTCCGCCAATCTTATCATAGCCCGGGGTGTGTCTTACAAAGTATTCTCTCTTCTTTTTGAAAAGATACTTACAAACGACAAGTCGGCCTGTTTTTTTTCAGGCCGACTTGGGGAAGGTAGGGGCGTGAATTATTGGACGAGGGTTGCGCCGTAGGCGGTGGGATCGAAACCGGCCGGCCACTTGGTTGCGCCGGCGATCTCGATGACTTAGTGGGCGAAACTTATCTCAAAGGGTCGCGGATGGACAAAGATTCTCCAGCAATTCCCGAACGACGGGCAGCGCATCCCGGCGATGGGGATGGGTTAATTTGCAGGCGGAAACCTGCCCGCCGGCCCGCGTTGAAAAATCGAGATGCTTCGAAAGCAGGGTCTTGTCGAACAGGCGCGTGCCTGCGATATGGCGAAGCAGGCACTGGGCTGCCTGCATGACGGGGAGCGCCTGCAAACCGGGCGACTGGTTTGCAGGCGCCGCCGTAAGGACGCAAACAAACTTCAAAGGGAGGGTTTCGGGCAGGCGCATGCATGGCTGGGCGTTCAGCGGTAATTTCAACTGGGGAAAGCGCGGCAGTGCAACCACGCCACTGGCA
Source organism: Chloroflexota bacterium (assembly GCA_016191895.1). Classification (GTDB taxonomy): domain Bacteria; phylum Chloroflexota; class Anaerolineae; order Anaerolineales; family Villigracilaceae; genus Villigracilis. The sequence goes on from JACPVD010000360.1 coordinate 8,820, forward strand.
GACAACCTTACCGGCAGGATATCGTCTGCGACCAGTTGCCAGCCGGGGCTTTGCGACAAGTATGCCGCGAGAGTGGATTTCCCTCGGCCTGATTCGCCCAGAAAGGCAAATAGATGATCTTTGTATATCGCGGCGCTGGCGTGCAAACTCCACACATTGTGCAAGGCCAATGCCAGGACCAGCACCGGCCCGAGAATCGCGTCGCGGTCCACGGGAAGCAGGGGGGCGCTTTGTGGAATGGGATTCCGCGGATCGTATTTGCCTATGGACGCGCCGTTGGGGGAGATGAAATACTCGCCGCAGTCTTCGATTCTCATCCAAAACCCGCGGGATGGGTCGCCATGCACTTCTACCATGCGTTGCGCGCCCGCCACCCAGCCCTGTGCGCGGGAAATCAACGTGAAGTTGCCTAGTGATACGGCCACCGCAGGGACTTCCGCATAAGAAATCCCTGCGGTGGATGCAAACAACTCCAATTCCGGAATAGGCTGGGAAAAGGAAACGGTCTCTCCGGCGATCTGATATGCCTTCTTGCGCATAACGTTGATCTGAGCGGGATTTTCGGGGTGCTTTTCGATTTCTAAGGCTGTTCGGTCGGGATGCCCGAATCGTCTGGTCCCGGAGAACCACCCAGCGTCAGCGTTCGCAAATCGCCTAATTCCTCCAGGCTTGGCCTGTGATAAGGTTTGTGCGTTTTATCTGGTGTTGCAGATTTTTCTTCAACCGCTAGTTTATCAATATTCGACATAAGACCTCCGTGTGGATAAAAAATCAATTCTTCCATGTTTCGTTTTTCCATGTTCCAAATGAAACGCAGAGCCAAGGGATTAAGGTGTGAAGTCCACTTTTTTCGCGCGAAACGGGAATGTTCCAGTGCTCTAAAAGCCAGTCATTCCGCACGTACTCGTTCCAGTCTATTTCGTGGTTTCCAAAGAAATTATGCAGCATTTTTTTTTCCCGTTCGACGCCTCTAAAAAAAAAATGTTATTACTGATGTCGCCCTGATCCGGGAACGAATCGACTCGGGTAATATGCCCCGCAAGGCGCTTCGCAGAATGTACTTGTACGCGCCATGAGAATAAAGCTGATAAGACGGAAGCGATAGAACGAATTCGATTAGGCGGCGATCCCGATAGGGGTGGCGCAGTTCAAGATGATGGCGGACTGCGTAGAAAGCCTCGCTTGTGTAGGAACGAGGTGCTGTAAGCCCCAGGATATTGCCTCTTGACACGAAAGCGGGATGAAGCCATGTATCGACCGGCTCGATCAGGGATTTTGCGAAGGGGGTCAACCACGAATACGGCGGTTCGCCGCCGCGCCGCACATTCCTGCCGCCCGGAATCGCGTCAAGAATGCAACCAAGCAGACGGCGCAGGGATCGCTTGAATAGGACGGGGTGTCGCCGCCTGAAGTTAAGGAGATGGTAAACCATTTCCTCGATGAATTTCAGAAACTGGCGTTCTTTTAGCAGATCCCCCAGGGCGTTTTCGGCCCCATCGTATAGGTGATCTCCCAATCCCCCGGTTAGAAGGACATTAAGACCCTCCTCGTGCGCGCGGTGGTAGGCGCGTTCCGCGAGCAGGCGGTTGGGAGATGGTTCTGGCCGGTTGGGGTTGTGAGGCCAATTCTTCCAATCCTTGTACGGCCAAGCATCGTCGCAGGTGATTTGGATCGAGCGCGTATTCCAGCGTTCCTGCACCGCATTGATATATTGCCTTTCATCGCACTCCGGCAGTTCATCGAACACATAAGAAATGGTGGTCAATTGTTGTGGGACTGTCATGCGCGCGGCGAGGCACGCCACAGAGGTCGAATCCAGCCCGCCGCTCATCAGGATGCCAGCGGGAATGTTGGAACGCATCCGGCAACGGATGCTTTGTTCCAACAGAGAGCGAAACTCAGTTGCATATTCTTCGTCTGTGTTGTAACGCGTTTTTTTGGGGTCCGGTTGCCAGTAACGATGAAGACCATGTGTATTCTCGTTTACCTTTAGGATGTGCGCAGGCAGTAATTCGTAAATATCGTTGAATAAGGTCTGCCCATTGATGGGAACTTTGACGACAAAATAATGGGCGAGCGCTTTGGGATCGATTTCAGGCGTTCTTTTGAGAATGCCGGCGACCGCCCAGGGTTCCGACGCGACGACGACTTGCTCCTCGTTGATCAAGTAGAACAGGGTCCGTTCGCCGAGTTGGTCGCGCGCGCAAAATAATTGGTTGGTTTTCTGGTCGTGAATTACAGCGGCAAATTCGCCGACAAAATGCCTGAAACATTCCTCCCCCCAGTGAATGAAGGCGCGCAAAACAAGGGACGCGTCGGAGAGGCGGCTTCCGTCGGCGGGGGCGATGCCCAGGTTGGCGAACAGTTCCTCGCGGTTGTCGATCCTGCCGTCCATGACGATTCGATACGGGAAACCACCCAGGACGAGGGGTTGGCGTTCGCCAACGTCTTCCGGGGTGGTCCAGAAATGCCAATGTCCCATCGCAATATCCCCCGATGAAAAGACGTTGCTTCCATCGGGGCCGCGGTGGCGCAGGCGTTCCATGATGTTGTGAATCGCGTCAACCCCCCGGATGCTGCCAGAACGGTTGAATAGTACGGCAAATGCGCTCAACGATAAAATCCTAACGTAGATTGCGTGCTGCTTCGTACGGCAACGTTCACGTTGCCCCATCGGGACAAGATAAACCTCCCTGGCTTAATCCGTACCGGGGCTGTCGTACTGCTATTGGCAAAAAGAAGGGGGGAAGTGGGGTGTTGTGAGCGCGCGAAGCGCGCTCACAACACCCCACACCCCAATTAAGGCTGGACGACGAGGGCCGGATCGCCCATGAGCGACCAGCCGAGCAGGACGTCCAGCAGTTCGGGATGCGCCAGCGCCAGTTCGGCCTTGGCTTGCTGCAATGCGGAGCCGATGGGCATGCCGGGCGTGGTCATCAGCGGGGTAAACAGCAGGCCGAGTTGTCTCTCGGACTCTGAATCGGTGAGGGTGGATGCGCCCAACACCGCGGCCGCGCCCTTGTCCCCGGAGACGAGCAGGCTGTGAACGAGATAGTTATTGACCGGGTCTACATAGTAGGTATTCCAGCAGCCCCATTGTACGGCCACGAACGGACGCCCGGCGTTGGTCAGGGAGGCGGCATGGCTGGTGTTGAACAGGCCGCTGAACGTCCAGGCGCTCAAGCCGGAGTGCCCCGTAAAGGTGACGAGCGCTGTGCCGCCATTCATTGAAGCAAGCAATTGTTGCCGGGCCGTGGACACACTCGTATCATCCAGGTCGATGTTTTGGATCTGCCAACCCGAAGGCATGCCCGCGGCAAGTTGTTGATTAACCTGCTTGTAGGATACCAGGCCGTCATCCAGGTCGGAAACGAAGATGGATGTGTACCCGTAGTCCTTTGACGCGTAGTCCAGCGTCTTCTTGACCATGATGTCGAGTTCGGCCTGCGTGCGGACGGGGAAGCGCCCAATGGCGAGATCCGGCGCGTTGTTTCCGTCGATGTCCGCGTAGAGCGGGTCGGCGGGAACAAAATTGGCGATCGGGCCGGTGCTGATATACAGCGACGGGATGAAACTGACGCTGTTCCTGCCGAGGAAGTTGCGGTAATCGTAGGTGTCGCCGCCGACGAGCAGGACGTACTCCGTCCCGAGGCTCTGCGCCGCGTGTTTGATGTAGTCCTTGATGGCCTGCGGGTCGAAGATGCCATAGTTGTATTGGGCATACAGGTCGTTCACGTCCACCACGCTGACGGTGTAGCCTTCCGCCTGTCGCGCCTGCGCCAAAGGCTGGATGCCGGCGATGAAATCAGGATGGGCAATGATGAGATACTGGGCCGGGTTATCCAGGTTGACTTTCAGGCGTGTGGCTTCCATGCCAGGCGCGGCGAGTGTTTCGACCGTGGAGACCATGTATTTGGCGGGGCGATTCGATCCGGCGAAGGAAACGGAATATCCGGCGCCGGCTGATTTGATGACGACCTTGCCAAGGCGCGCGAGACCTTTTTCGTCGACACGGTAGACAACGATGTTTTGTGTCGGCAGGCCGGTGACCGTGAAGGCTTTGCCTGCGGCGGTGAATATGAGTTGACCGTCTTTTGCCGCAAAGGATCGCTGGTAGGCCACGCTGAATTTATCGAAGTTGATCAAATCGTAACGCACGCCGGTGTCGCCCGGCAGGGTCAGTTCGAGCGTGTTTTCGCCTTCGCGCAAGGTACCGGCCGGCAGGTCGAATTTAATGACCTTTTCCGTCAGGCCGTCGAAGATATCATCGCCCACAGTCACGCCGTTGACTTTCGCCTGCAGGTGGTGATCGGGGGCGGCGGCCCAGTCGGTGACGCCCCAAACCAC
>JACPVD010000361.1 GCA_016191895.1 Chloroflexota bacterium
CGAGGACATCACGTCGCGGCTCGTTTCGCCGGACCAGTACCAGGCCGCGTTGGACTCGGGCGATATCCCCGTGCTGATCGATCCGCAGGCGAGCATCCTGAACAACCCATTGTTGACAAGCCCGCACTCAACAATTGTGATCGACGCTCGGATGATAAAAAGGACGCCCGAACCATTGGACGCGAAAGTTTCGTTTCATATCGGGCTTGGCCCCGGATTTGTCGCCGGGGAGAATTGCAACGCCGTGATCGAAACGCAGCGCGGACACACCCTCGGCAGGGTCTACTGGAGCGGATCGACTCTCCCCGACAGCGGCGAACCCGAAGGCGACCGCCGCCGCGTGTTGCGCGCGCCCTGCGACGGCATATTGACATCCGATTTGAAGATCGGCGACCCTCTGGAGGAAAGCCAGAAAATCGCGCAGATTGAGCCGGAAGACGGCGGAGAGCCCTTTAGAATCATCAGCCCATTCAAGGGAATTTTGCGCGGATTGATTCGCCCCGGCCTTCGAGTAACGAGGGATATGAAGATCGGCGATGTGGATCGGCGCAATGTACCCGCGATGTATTCGCTCGTTTCAGACAAGGCGCTCGCAGTGGGCGGAGGGGTCCTGGAGGCGTTACTGGTCTTTATGCGGGAAACGAATACATGAAAAAATACCTTCTTTTTACGGTGTTTGCTTCCGGCATGACGACGCTCGCGGCCGAACTTGCCGCGGGACGACTCATCGGAAATGTGTTCGGCACAAGCAACCTGGTTTGGGCCAGCATCATCGGGCTGATTCTCATCTACCTTACATTGGGATATTTCCTCGGCGGCAAATGGGCCGACGCAAACCCAACGCCCGGAGCGATGTATCGCGTCCTCGCGTGGGGAGCGTTTACAGTGGGACTCGTGCCCTATATCGCCGGTCCCGTTCTCAGGTCCGCGGCGACCGCTTTTGAGGCGTTAAGCGTGGGCATCATGGCCGGGTCGTTCGTCACAGTGCTGATTCTATTCATCGTCCCGATCACCTTGCTTGGCGCGATCTCGCCGTTTGCAATCCGCCTTTCTGTGGACGACGCCTCCAAAGCGGGGCAAATCTCCGGGCAGATTTACGCCATCTCCACGCTTGGGTCGTTCATTGGCACGTTCATCCCCACGCTGATCACCATCCCGACCATTGGAACGACAAAAACATTTTTAGCCTTCGGGTTATTTTTATTGTTCGTCGCATTGGCGGGGCTGGGTATATTCGCAAGCAAAAGCGAAATGATCAAATTGATATGGATGCCCATTGTCCTTGCAGTGATTGCCGTGTTGTTTGCAGGGCAGGCGCTCAAAAACAACAAGGGGCAGGTGTACGAAACCGAATCGGCATATAACTATATTCAAGTGCAGGAACTCAACGGCTTCATGCTTCTTCGTCTGAACGAGGGGCAGGGCGTGCATTCGATCTATCATCCCGACACAATGCAATACGGCGGGCCCTGGGAACAGTTTTTGGTCGGGCCTTATTTTTATGCAAATCGCAGGCCGCAGGATGTGAAGCGCATGGCGATCGTGGGGCTTGCCGCAGGCACAGCCGCACGGCAGGCCACCGAAGTTTATGGCGAAATTCCCATCGACGGATTTGAACTCGATCCGAAAATCGTCGAAGTCGGCGAAACCTATTTTGGATTGGATTTACCAAACCTAAATATTCACATCGGCGACGGGCGCTTGAATCTTGAACGCAGTCCCTATAAATATGACATCGTGGCTGTGGACGCCTACCGCCCGCCGTACATTCCCCCGCACATGACAACCCGGGAATTCTTCACGATCATCGCCTCCCACCTGACCGAGAACGGGGTCCTGACCATCAACGTCGGTTCCGTCCCCGGCGACCGCCGGCTCATCGACGGCCTTGCCACCACGATGGCAACGATCTTCCCCTCGATCCACATCATGGACATCCCCGGCTCGCTCAACACAATGATCTATGCCACCATGCAAGAGACCACGCGCGAGAATTTCAGGGAAAATCTTGTCGCGTTTTCCATTAATTCCAGCAGTAATCCGTTGCTCATTCACGCCATGAACGCCACCGACGCAAATCTTGTTGACGGCTATGCCACCACCACTGTCTTCACCGACGATCTCGCCCCCATCGAATGGATCGTCAACGACATGGTGGTGAGTTTTGTCCTGAACGGCGAAGTGGATATTTTGAAATAACGCATGAAAGTTAGGCGACAGTTTGCCCTTCAAAAGTCTGGAGACTTTTGAGTCCGTAATCCAATCATGAAATCCATTCTCTCCTACATCATCTCCCTCCTCACACCCCTCGCCCTCATCGGCACAGCCCTGCGGATTTTGCTCACACCAATCTATTACAACATCGAATACCGCATGCCTTATTTTCCCATGGATGAATATGGGATGACACAAAAGGAGCGCCTGCATTGGGCGCCGTTTGCCGTCCGGTATCTCGTTAGCGACGAAGACATTTCCTACCTCGGCGATCTGAACTTCGAGGATGGAGCTCCACTGTTCAATTACCGCGAACTCAGCCATATGGAGGATGTAAAGAACGTCGTTACCGGCGCGTTGCGGGTTTGGGGTCTCTCGCTTGCGATTCTGATTCTGCTTGCCATTGTTGCTTATCGCCAAAAGTGGATTCCGCTCTACATCAACAGCCTGCGGCGCGGCGGGATGTGGATGATCGGCCTGGCCGTTGCGCTTGGGCTCATTGCCGGAGTTGGCATCGTCTTCAACCCGGACATCTTCTGGCAATTCTTTACATTGTTCCATACCGTATTTTTTGAAGGCGACTCGTGGCTGTTCTATTATTCCGACACCCTCATCCGCCTCTTTCCGATCCGTTTCTGGCAGGATGCTTTTCTCGCCGGCGCGATCCTCGCGCTGGGCGGCGGCGCGGCGCTGGCATTCTGGTTGAAATCGGCAGATACAATGCAACAGAGTGTATAATTCCAAATCATATACCACCAAAGGAATTTCCTTCATGACCTTATCCCTCGAAAACAAAGTAGCCCTCGTCACCGGCGGCTCGCGCGGAATCGGCCGTGCCATTGCGATCGAATTTGCGGCGCGCGGCGCGGCAGTCGTCGTCAATTACAACAAATCCCCCGAAGCAGCGGAGGAAGTGGTCAAACAGATTCAATCCGCGGGCGGGAAGGCCGCCGCGCACCAGGCGGACGTATCTGACTTCAAACAAGCCGAGGCGCTGATCAAATTCACGGTGGAAACATTTGGCGACTTAAGCATCCTCGTCAACAACGCCGGCATTACCCGCGATCAACTGATCATGATGATGCCCGAAACCGACTGGGACGCGGTGATCAACACCAACTTGAAAAGCACGTTCAACTGCTCGAAGATCGCCGTCAAACACATGATGCGCAAGCGCGTGGGACGAATCATCAACATGGCTTCCGTCGCCGGGCAGATGGGCAACCCCGGTCAGACGAATTACTCCGCCTCCAAAGGCGGGCAGATCGCCTTCACCAAGGCCCTCGCCCGTGAAGTGGCCGCGCGAAACATCACCGTCAACGCGCTTGCGCCGGGATTTGTGGATACGGAAATCCTGGATGCAATGACGCCTGAAACCCTCGAGGCCGCGCTCAAGATGGTCCCGCTCGCGCGAAAAGGTAAACCCGAAGAGATCGCCTACGCTGCCGCATTTCTCGCCTCCGACGAAGCCGCCTACATCACCGGCCAGGTCCTTGGCGTGGATGGCGGAATGGCGATGATGTAAATTTTAGAGAGTAGAGAATAGAGAATAGTTCCAATCACTACTCTCTAGTCTCCTGAACAAGGAGCAACAATGTCAGAAACCACTCAGGGAAAAACCACCGTCGCACCGGAAGTGCTCACCAGCATTGCGCGGATGTCTGCATTGAGCGTACCCGGCGTCAGCCGGCTTGCGCCCATCTCCGGGGGAGTCAACCGCTTCTTTAAACGGGGAACAGGCGACGGCGTCCGCATTGAAACGGAAGATAACATCGTCTACGCCGACCTGCATCTGATCCTCATGGAAGATATCAACATCCGCGAAGTCAGCCGCAACGTCCAGCAGAATGTGGCGCGCGCAATTCAGGAAATGGTCGGTATGGATGTGGGACATATCAACATCCACATCGAAGACATCGATTATAAGGATGATGAGGCCTGATTGATGAAACCCCGCTCGAAGGCGCGCGCGATCGCCCTGCAAGTACTTTACGAAATGGATATTGCAAGTCACCATCTCCCCGGCGATGTGTTAACAACGCGTCTCGAGGAGTCTCCGCTCACCGATGACCTCGCTGAATTCGCAAGGCGCATCATCTTCGGAGTCCTTCCCCTCACCCATGATCTCGATCAATTGATTGCAAAGTACGCGCCCGAATGGCCGCTCGATCAAATTGCGGCCATCGATCGAAACATACTGCGCATAGCGTTTTGGGAGTTTGCCGTCTATCGCGAGACCCCCGTCAAGGTTGCGATCAATGAAGCGGTGGAACTTGCCAAACTATACGGTTCCGATTCCGCGCCGCGTTTTGTGAACGGTGTGTTGGGTACGCTGGTGGAACATGAAAGCGAAATCCACCAAATCATCAAAAACAGAATCGAACAAGAACAGAAACTTCAATAAACCGCAGTATCTTCTCGATAAACGGGGTGTGGGGATGTTGTCAGCGCGCTTTGCGCGCTGACAACATCCCCACTTCCCTCCCTTCTTTACCTCTGCCAGACACAACGAACGAAAACACAGGTTAATCATGGAAATTCTCGGCGTCGGCGCATCCGAACTGATCTTCATCCTCATCATCGCATTGATCGTCCTCGGCCCAAGAGATATGCAAAAGGCGGGCAAAACCATCGGCAAGTGGCTGAGGAATATCGTCACCTCCGACGGATGGAAGGTCTTTCAACAAACCTCGCGCGAACTGCGGACACTGCCCAACAAGCTGATTCGCGATGCGAACGACGAACTGAATCAAATCGGGAATGAGATCAACAACGCATCCGACACCACCCTTCGGCACGCTCAGGACAACGCCGCAAACTGGCCCGTCGACACGGGCAATGGCTTGCGTTCCCGGCCGATTCCTGAAAACCAACCCGAAAACCGAATCGCGCCGCCAGTAATAGCCCCAAAACCACAGGAAGGCGATTCAGAGAACAATGCGTAATTTTCTGCGGGGCATCTGGCGGGTCATCACATTTCCCTTTCGACTCATCTTCAACATTCTGGCGTTCCCGTTCAGGAAGATATATCAATTTTATAAATTCCTGAACACAGAGCCCGAAGAACGCCCGCTTGCCGACGTCTTCGCCGACATCGTCACCAAAGCCGATACGCGCCAGATGCTCTGGGACGAAATCGAAAACCTGCGACGCCATTTGTTGCGTTCCATCGTATTCCTGGCGTTAATGGTTGGCGTTTCATTCACGTTCACCCGGCAAATCATCGAATTCCTCGCCCGACCCGTCGGCGGGATCGAAAACCTGGTCGCCATCGAAGTGACCGAGTCGATTGGGGTATTCATGAAAGTATCTTTATTTTCCGGGCTTGCCCTGTCGATTCCATATATCGCGGTGGAATTGTGGTGGTTCGCCGCGCCGGGGCTGAAACCGCGCGAACGCAAAATGGGATTGGCCGGCATTCCGCTCGCGGCCATCTTTTTTGTCGGCGGCGCGGCGTTTACCTTTTTCATCATGCTCCCGGCCGCCCTGC
>JACPVD010000014.1 GCA_016191895.1 Chloroflexota bacterium
AGCAGGACAGGCGTGCCGGAGCCGATCATGGCCTGCACGTTTTTGGCGTCGTCCATAAGCGGGGTCTGGCGCGGATGCAAAACCGCCCATGCAGTGAACAAGCCGGCTGCAATGACCCAAAAGGCAAGATAATCTTTCCATTTGGGTTTGTTGGTGAGCAAAATAAACCCCGCGGCGGCGAGCAGGCCGAGAGAGATAAGGAGGAAGGAATATTCGCGAAGTATGGCGCTCATGAAGCCCTCTTTTTCGACGGTAAATGTCACAATTTAAGCGTGACGCTTCACACTTTGACAATTCAATTGAGTTCTTTTACAATCATGCGACTTGTCCTTCGACTGGTCTCGATGAACTCGACCACCAACCCAGGACGGTTAATAAAAGCACACATCATAACTATAGGAAGGTTTTATTTCCATGAAAGAGTATACCACCGAGTATCTTCGCAACATCGCGCTGGTTTCACATGGAGGCGCGGGGAAAACGATGTTGGCGGAGTCATTTTTACACGCGACAAAAGCAACCACCCGTTTGGGGAAAATCGATGACGGGACAACGATTTCAGATTACGACGATGAAGAACATCGCCGCAAGATTTCGATCTATTCCAGCGTCATTCCCATCGAGCACCGCGATCATAAAATAAACGTCATCGACGCGCCGGGCTTCACCGACTTTGTGGGCGAGATCATCTCGGCCCTAAGCGTGGCGGACGGCGCGATTATTTTGGTGGATGCCGTGTCGGGCGTGGAAGTTGGAACGGAGATCGCATGGCGTTATGCGGACGAGTTCAAACTTCCGCGCTTTTTTGTGATTAATAAAATGGATCGCGACAATGCCAATTTCGAACAAACCTACGAAGCGGTTGAAGCGTTTGCGAAGGCGCACGGCAAGCGTACGATCAAGGTTCATTTGCCCATCGGCGAAAAGGCCGGTTTCAAGGGCGTGGTGGATATCATCGGCATGAAAGCCTACATGGGTGACGGCAACATCACCGCCGAAATTCCTGTTGAGTTAAAAGAAGCGGCGGACAAGGCTCACTTCGCGCTGGTGGAAGCGGCGGCGGAGGGCGAAGACGAATTGATGGAGAAATATCTCGAGAACGGTTCCCTCTCCGACGCGGAAATGGTGCGCGGACTGGAGGATGTGGTCTACGCTGGAGAATTCGTCCCTGTGTTCTGCGCAGCCGGCGGACATGAAGTCGGCGCGATTGCCCTGCTCAACGACATCATCGACCTGATGCCTTCCCCGTTGAACGCTCCCAGGCGCATTGCCCAAGGCAAAGACGGCGATGAGACTCTCAAGCCCGCCGATACCGAGCCCCTTGCCGCATATGTCTGGAAAACGACCGCCGATCCGTTTGTTGGCAAGATGACCTACTTCCGCATTTTCTCCGGCTCCATTCAAGCGGATGGGCATGTATGGAACCAGAACAAGGGCGCAGATGAGCGCGTCTCCGGCTTGCACTTTCAGCGCGGTAAGGAAGTGATTGCGGCGAAGGTCGTGCATGCCGGCGATATTGCCGCTGTTTCAAAATTAACCGCCACTTCAACCGGCGACACCTTCTGCGAAAAGGGACATCCGTTCACGATCGCCAAACCGAAATTCCCCGCCGCCCTGTATCGCGTGGCGGTCAGCCCGAAAAGTCAGGCTGATGCGGCAAAGATCTCCCCAACGTTAACCCGCTTATGTGAAGAGGATATGACCCTCGCCTGGCAGAACGACCCCATCACGCATGAAACCGTTTTGCAGGGAATGGGTGACCAGCATATCGATGTCGCCCTGCACCGTGCGCAGGCCAAGTTCCAGGTGGGGCTTGTTACGCATGAGCCGAAAGTCCCTTATCGTGAGGGCATCACACGCAAGGCATCTGGCCAATATCGCCACAAAAAACAATCAGGCGGCGCGGGCCAGTTCGGAGAAGTGCATCTTCGTATCGAGCCGTTACCCGACGCGGACTTTGAATTTACCGATGAACTCGTGGGGATGAATCTTTCCAAGTCGTACCTGCCGCCGATCGAAAAAGGAATAAAGGCCACCATGGAGCGCGGCGCGTTCGCGGGTTACCCGATGAGCAATGTGAAGATCATTGTGTACGACGGCAAGGAGCACGAAGTGGATTCCAAACCGGTGGCGTTTGAAATTGCCGGGCGTGAGGCGTTCAAACTGGCGGTGCAAAGCGCGGGACCCGTGTTGTTCGAGCCGATCATGAATGTCCGTGTGACGATCCCCGACGCGAACATGGGCGATGTAATGAGCGATCTCAATACCCGCCGCGGCCGCGTGCAGGGAACGGATTCTGAACACGGCAACACCGTCATCATTGCGCACGTTCCGATGGCGGAAATGCTGCGTTACACCACCCAACTCCGCTCGATCACCGGCGGACGCGGATACTTTACAATGGAATTCGATCACTACGACACCGTTCCGGCGCACATCACCGGCCCAATCATCGAAGCGCATAAGAAAGAAATGGAAGCGAAGAAGGAAGAGTAGGGCAGTGGAGAGTAATCAGTGAAAAGTAAACAGTGAGCAGTGACAAGTCCCGAGGCGTTAGGCTTCGGGACTTTTTATACACTTGCGCGTCTGTTTCGGCTACAATACCTTCATGCCCGCCGTCCGTTTTCCCGCGCTGATGAAATATTATGTGGAGAACCAAAGCGAATTTTCGATGCCCGGTTCCACCGTTGCCGAATTGATTCAGAATGTGCTTGCGAAATACCCCGCGCTCCAGCCGCACCTTTTCGATTCGGCAGGTGAGTTGCGCCGCCATTTCAATATCTTCGTCAACGGCGCGCACATCCGCGATTTGAATGGCATGGAAACCCTTTTGAAAGATGACGACAAAATCATCTTCATGGCCAGTGCGGCAGGCGGGTAATTTTTGCGCGGCGTTTTTCCGGGTTTGGTTGTGTTCACGGTTCGCTTGCCGCATGGATGATGCGCGCTCCCAATTGATTCCCATTGATCCTGCCCGAGACAAAATCCAGGACATCCTGCCACGCCGCAACGATGACGCCGTTCTGCTTCATGCGGTCGAATGCGACAGTTTCGAGAATGTTGATCGTTGGCGGCAGTTGCTTGGTTATCCGCTCGATGACCTTGTCGTTCGCCGAGAAGGCGTGCATGAGCGCCACAAAAACGGCTTCGGTCGTGCAACTGTCGGAAAATACCCATTCGCAATCCACGTGGATTCGCAGGATGGATGCCTGACGCGTGTTCTCGTCCACAATGACTTGCGCGTCGGTCACGATGAATTTGGCGTTCACGGTTTCCGCGAGCGGATCCGCTCCCGACATTGCGTCGTTTAACACGTCCACGATTCGGGCGGTGTCTGACTCGGGGGTGGCGGATGGCGTTGGCGGCGTCGGAGTCCAGACTGTCGCGGTCAGCGAATGAATCACGGCCGCTTGAATATTCGGGTCGGAAATGTCGGGGGCGCACGCTGCAAATACGAGTATCGGTAGAACGGGCAGAATTCGTTTCCACATAGATCCTCCATTTGTCTGGCGTTTTGTACTTCGGAATTGTTCCGCCCGTCAACGACGCTTGCCGTACGCCCAGCCTACAATTCCCCTTCGCGCAGTTGTCAGACAATTTTTTCATTGACAAATTCCGTAAGATACGTAAAATAGCGCACATCATGAGCTACATGAAGCTACTTAATGATTGCTTGTGTCTTTCGCGGGGCTCGTAGCCGCCGCCTGAGACACTCCCGCAGTCAACGAACTCTCAGACGGTTGAGCGACCCCCGCTTGCAAACTTTTGCATGGTGTGGCGATCTCTCGCCGTCTTTTTGTTTACGTTGACTGCATTTGTTTTAAATAAGGACACTCATGACTTTACTGGACTTCAGACTTATCGAATCGGACTTCATCCCCATGGATGGACTCGTCTCCCATGTGGGCAACACCCCCCTGCTTCCGCTTCGCCGCGTGACCCGGGATCTGCCGGCAAAAACGAGAGTCTTTGCCAAGGCTGAATGGTTCAACCCGGGCGGTTCGGTCAAAGCCCGCCCCGCGCTCAACATCCTCCACACCGCCATTGCAAATGGCGACCTCGGCAATGGCAAACGCCTGCTCGACTCTACTTCCGGTAACATGGGAATTGCCTACGCCACCTTCGGCGCGACATTGGGAATATCGGTCACATTGGCGGTGCCTGCCAACGCCAGCCCCGAGCGGATCATGCTCCTGCGCGCCCTCGGCGCGGAAGTAATCCTGACCGACCCAATCGAAGGTTCAGATGGCGCGATCCTCAAGGCGCGCGAACTTGCGGAGGAAAACCCGGGGCTGTATTGGTACGCCAACCAGTACAACAACCCCGCCAACTGGCAGGCGCATTACCTTTCCACCGGGCCTGAGATTGCCGCACAAACAAACGGACAGACGACTCACTTCATCGCCGGGCTTGGCACATCGGGCACCTTGATGGGGACCGGGCGTTATCTGCGCGAACAATTGTCGGGCATAAAGATCATCGCCTTCCAGCCCGATGCATCCTTCCATGGCCTGGAAGGACTCAAGCACATGCCCAGCGCGATCAAGCCCGGGATTTATGACGACTCCTTTGCCGATGAGCAACTCACAGTCAAGACGGAAGCGGCGCATGAGATGGCGAGAAGGCTTGCGCGGGAGGAAGGTCTCTTTGTGGGAATCTCCGCCGGCGCCGCCGCCGTCGCCGCGCTCGAAGTCGCAAGCCGTTTGGAAGAAGGCGTCGTTGTGACTGTCTTCCCTGACGCGGGTTATAAATATTTGAGCGACAAAAATTTATGGGAAGGGAAGTAGTGGGCTCCAAAGTCCCCAGACTTTGGAGCCCGGGATGAACATGTTGAAAATTTCCAATGAACTCATACAGCGAATCAACACTCATGTGCGCGAGGCATACCCCGAAGAGGGCGCGGGCTTTTTGCTTGGCGCAGACGGCGAAGTGCGTGACGTTTTACCCCTGCCCAATGCGCGCGAAGATGAAGCCCGCCACAACCGCTTTTTGATCACGCCCGAAGACTACTTGAAAGCCGAAATGAAAGCCGCGGAAATCGGTGTAGACTTGATCGGCGTGTTTCATTCGCACCCCGATAGCCCAAACATCCCCTCCGAATATGACCGCGAGTGGGCACAGCCGTTCTTTTCCTACATCATTACCCGCGTCGACGACGGCCAAGTGGTCAGTCACCGTTCATGGCGGCTGACCGAAGACCGTGCAAAGTACAACGAAGAAGAGATTGTCTTCTCGTCATCTCAATAAATCGGGGTGTGGGGAGTGTTGAGCGTCGACACTCCCCACATTCCCCTGCCTTTTGTATGATGAAAAATTAGAAAAGAAACGAGAGAGAAAATAGAACATGACCGTACTGAGAATCCCAACCCCTTTACGCGCCTACACCGGCGGAAAAAGTGAAGTGATCGTCAGCGGAGCATACGTTTTAGACACGCTGACCGACCTGACCAGCCAGTATCCCGCCATCAAACCGCATCTTTTCAACGAAAGCGGTGAACTGCGCCCCTTTGTGAACCTGTTCGTGGGCGAAAGCAACATCAAAGACCTGCAAGGCGTGGAAACACCCATCAAGGACGGCGACAGACTCATGTTGATCCCGTCCGTTGCGGGTGGGGCATACCCTCACCCCAGCCTTCTCCCAAAGGGAGAGGGGACTCAGACTCCCTTCTCCTTCCGGGAGAAGGGTAGGGGATGAGGGCAAAATGATCGAAGAACTCTCCCACGACCAAATCCTGCGTTACTCGCGCCACCTGCTCATGCCCGAAGTCGGTTTGCAGGGACAACTCAAACTCAAGAACTCCTCCGCGCTGGTCATCGGCACGGGCGGACTTGGCTCCCCCGTTGCGCTATATCTTGCGGCGGCGGGCATTGGCCGCATTGGGCTGGTGGATTATGACACCGTCGACTCATCGAATTTACAGCGCCAGGTCATTCATGGAACAAGCACGGTTGGAAAGTTGAAAGTGGATAGCGCGCGCGACCGTCTCATGGATTTGAATCCCGACATTCAAATCGACGTTTACAACGAGCCATACACGTCCGAAAACGCGTTTCGCATCGCGAAGGATTACGATGTCATCATCGACGGCACCGATAACTTCCCCACCCGCTATCTCACCAACGATGTCTGCGTGATGCTTGGCAAGCCGAATGTGTACGGCTCCATCTTTCGCTTCGACGGGCAGGTCAGCGTCTTTTACGCGAAGGAAGGGCCGTGCTATCGCTGTCTCTTTCCCGAACCGCCCCCGCCCGGCCTTGTCCCTTCGTGCGCGGAGGGCGGTGTGCTCGGCGTTCTCCCCGGCACCGTCGGCACACTGCAAGCCACAGAAGCCATTAAAGTTTTGCTGGGTATCGGCGAGCCACTCATCGGCAAACTGCTTTTGTACAACGCGCTCGACATGTCGTTCGATTTCGTCACGCAGAAAAA
>JACPVD010000347.1 GCA_016191895.1 Chloroflexota bacterium
GCGTGCCCGTGAACGGTCGAGACCGGGAAGTTGGGCAGGTCGCCATACGGAATGCGGACGGCCTCTCGGACGGAATCAGCCAGATCGTTCAGACCGGAGCCGAGAATAATTCCCACAATCGGTTTGCGAAGAGTCGATATCTGTTCCTTCACCGCCTGTGCGGCTGAATCGATTTGAGCGAGGGTAATGAAGTTTTGCATGTGTCTGCCTGTGTAAAAGGTTTTGAAACGCATCATCCCCGTTGAAACATCGGATGCGCGAAGATTATATCAGAAAGCGCGCAGTCCCTTTTTGATAAAATAAGTTCCATGTCTGCCTCGCCGGCAATAAAGCCGCCTGAAATCGAATTGAACACGTTTGCCTCGGGAATGATCGCGGCCCTGGGCGCGGGATTCCTATTGATACCGTCGTCGCTCGGCGCGTTATTTGCGGGGCTGGCAAATTGGATAGTTGCCACGCTGGGGCTTTTGGCCTACGCGGTTTCGCTGTCGATTCAAATTGTGTCGATCATGCCGGTGCCACAGAGGCGCATCGCGACGATTCGATCGACGGGAATTTTTTTCCTGCTCCTGTTTGCGGGACTGTTGATTCGGGCGGGATATGCGATCGAAGGCGCAATCCTGCTTGCCGCCGCAATGATGCAGACGGCCTCCTTTGGCAAACGGCTTGCACAGGCAAACCTGTTGCGCGTTGTATTTATATTAAGCAGCCTGTCCGGCGGACTTTATTTATGGCTGTCGGGCGATTCGTACGCGCAAATCGCCGCATACAAACCGGCTCTGGCGATCATGTTTTTCGCCGCATCGTTGGTCGGCATCGGCGTTTTTGTTTTTTCCGATTCGAGATTCAGCCCGATGATCTCGCGCCTGCAAGCCGTTCCCTGGCTGGCATGGTGCGCCGTATTCGTTTCGACTCTTTCTTTTCCCAATTTGATCGCGCCATTCCTGCTTGTGATCGCGATTCTCTTCGACAGCCTTCCGCCGTGGGAAAGGCTGGTCGTCGCGGAGGAGAACCTCCTCAGCCGCCGGATTGTGATGGTTACCGCAACGCTTCTGATGGCTTTGTTGATCTTTTTAAGCGCCGCGCTGGTCGATGCGTCCTCCTTCCCGGCCGCGACCCGCGCAGGAACGTTTCTATTCTTTGGCATTGTCTCCGTCGCGGCATATTCCACAGCAGGCGGGGCAATTGCTGTTATCAATGGCATCATGGCCGAACTGACGGAAGCCGAAACACAACAGGCAACCGTCTCATCTTCCACCTGGGGCAATCGCCTGGCCCGTTACATCCGTCCATTTGCTCACATTCAGGAAAAAGCGCATGCCCGCCTTGCGCTGCAATCCAGCCAGATCGCCTCGCTGGAACTTCAACTCAAAAACGAAAAGAACCGCAGCGCGCAACTTGCCCTGCTGATGGAGTTGAGCCAGCAGCTTGAAAATCAACTTGATCAACCGGTTGCCGCGCAACTAGCCGTCAATTCGCTCGAACGCGCCTTGAACTGCCCGCTTGTCAGTTTGTATGTCCACGAAGCGGATCGAAAGGAGTTCATGTTGCTTGCCGCGGCCGGGCGGCAGGTCAACCTGCTCCCTCACAACTATCGCCAAAAGGCTTCGACGGGGGTGTTGGGCCGCGCCATGCGCCAGAGAAAAACACAGGTCATCAACGACATCCATGCGGATGCGGATTACATCCGGTTTGAAAACGAACCCAACCTATCGGCGGTGATCGTCCCGCTGATCTTCAACGGGCATGTCAACGGGGCGCTGGCGCTCAACAGCGAAAAGAAAAACGCATTTGGAAGCGTCGACACTGCCCTGATCGAATCGGCGGCGGCGGAACTTGCCCGTGCGTGGGAACGCTCGAATTACCATCAACGCTTGATGAATCTTGTGCAGGCGGGGAGCCAGTTATCGGCCACAGTGGAACCGTCCACCACCACACAGGAGGTGGCGTCGATTGCGCGGGAGATATTGCAGGCGAAATTTACCTTTGTGCATATCCAATTGGGACGTGAGAGAAACATTGTCGAAAACGGTTTCTCGGGAAACGCGCCCCGCTTGTTGCGGTCGCTCGAAAAGCCGGGCAATTCTGAAGCGCTAATTCAACGCGCGTTTCACGCCGCCCAGCCGTTTCGCGTGCGGGACGTAAGAAAATATTCGAGCACCTCTCATCTTATTTTGGACAACACCAGTTTTCGAAGCATGCTTGCCATTCCGATTCGCTGGCATCGCATGAATATTGGGGCAATTCTCGCCTTCGGCAAACAAAACGGGGTGTTCTTTAGCGAAAACGACCAGTCGCTTGCAGAGCTACTTTCGATTCAGGCGGCCGGGGCGTTTGAAAGCACGTGGCTGCAGGAGGAACTGCGTTCGTCCCTGCGTACCACATCCCTGCTCTATCGGTTGAGCAACCAGATCATCCAGGCCGAGAACCTGCCGGATGCCGCAACAGACATTGCCAGGACAGCGCACAAACTTGCCAAAGGCGACGCAACCGGGATTGTACTGTTCAATTCGAATGGAACCATTGCCACAAAAATAGAAGTTAACTCGATGGGCGTGCAGGCCGCCGAACATCCCGCAGAAATCGTCCGTGACGCGCTGAACTCCGGGCAGACCATCTACCTTTCGCGCGGTCAGGATATGACCCGCGTCTGCCTGCCCATCCAGACCCCTCTCCGAAAATACGGCGCGCTCTGGATGGATATTCCCGAAACATCCCGTCGCAAGCATGCGGCCAATCCCAACGACCTGCAAGCGCTTGCAAGCCAGGCCGCCATCGCACTGGAGCGCTCTCTCCTATTGGCAGAATCTCGGCGGCAGGCGCTCGAAATCCAATCGGCGTACGATAAGCTCGAACAGACCTACGACCAGACCCTCGCCTCCCTTATGACAGCCCTGGACGCGCGCGACCGCGAAACGGAAGGCCATAGTTCGCGTGTCAGTTTCCTTGCAGTCAAATTGGGGGAGGCGCTTAACTTTACGCACGAGCAACTAAAGGTGTTGGAACGCGGCGCGCTCCTGCACGACATCGGCAAGATCGGAATCAGCGATCAAATCCTGCACAAACCCGGTCCGCTCAGCGCGGAAGAGTGGAAGGTCATGCGTACCCACCCGGATATCGGGGCGAAGATCGTGGAGGGAATTCCGTTCCTGCAAGACACGATCCCCTTGATTCGCCACCATCAGGAACGATG
The DNA here is from genome assembly GCA_016191895.1 of Chloroflexota bacterium. Classification (GTDB taxonomy): domain Bacteria; phylum Chloroflexota; class Anaerolineae; order Anaerolineales; family Villigracilaceae; genus Villigracilis. Next base: position 3,194 of record JACPVD010000347.1, read on the forward strand.
GAATGGAACGGGCTATCCGAAAGGAATGAAGGGCGATGGCATTCCCCTGCTGGCGCGCATGTTTGCCATTGTAGACGCTTTCGACGCTCTCACGAGCGAGCGCCCCTACCGGCCCGCATCGCTGACTATTGAGC
>JACPVD010000348.1 GCA_016191895.1 Chloroflexota bacterium
ACCTGACAGTTTGGTGAAATCTGGCGGTCGAGTAGCCGCGCTCGTGGCTTTGCGGCGTATCGAGACCACCCATGCAAGAAAGCATCTTCAATTCTAAGTGCCTTTACTCCGTGTTGGTCTCGATACGGCGGCGGAGGCGAGTAAAATGCCAAAGACAAGAGGTTTTCCGCCGCCTACTCGACCAACGAGTACTCTGAGAATAAAGTGCCGGGCTAGATAACTTTCTGTTTTTGTTCCGTCCGCAGTTGCACTACGGACGGGATGCACGCTTCACGAACTGCATCCCCAACAAGGATAGTTAATCCATTCTCATTCCCAAGTAGAACTTGCGGACTCCCCAAAATGGCGGTCTCCAAAATGAGAATCAAAAAAGTGCCCTCCGGTACGGGCAAAAATGAGTAGCCGAATCAGGAACTTGTTCCGGTGGCTGGGCGGTGGGTGACAGGCTATGATGGAGGCATGAATAAGGAAAAAGTAACCTTTACAAAGGAGCGACGTCATGGCTAAATTATGGGAACTTCTCGACCAGGCCTATTCCCTGATCAACACAAACCGCGGCAAGGAAGCACAACGCATTCTCGACCAGGTCCTCTCTGCCGACCCGCAAAACATGGACGCCTGGAAAGCCTACATCCACATCTGCAACACCCAGCGCGACCTGGAACGCCTGCGAAATCACATCATCAACATGTGGGATTCCGGCGTGCGTGAAAGCGATTACCTGCTCGCCACCCAGCGTTTCGTGTTACAACGCCTGGAAGAAAAGATGAACTCGCTATAACACCGACCCATAACAGGTATCCCCATGACGGTCTCATCCCACCTCCTTGAACGAGCCTACCAACTCATCGATGCCAACCAGATCGAGAACGCTGAACTGGTGCTGGATGCGGTCGTGCGCGTCGACCCGCGCAACCTTGAGGCGTGGAAAACCTACATGCGCATTTATCAAGATCAAAACGACCTCGACTGGCTGAAGGAACGCATTCTGAAAACCCGCGAACTTGGCGAAATCGACAAGACGTGGCTGATCGATTATTACCTGCACCTGAGACAACAAAACAGAAAAAGCATTGTCATGCTCCACTTGCAGGAGGAGGGAAAGGAGTCCGCGCCTGTGACCGTTTCCTCCAGCGATCTTGAATTATTGGATGTATTTGACTATCCTGCCAGGGCCGTAATCAGAAAAATTACAGGACGGTTTCCGCGGCCTGTTTACAACTCCAAGACGCTCGATATGGGGCTGGGAAGGAAAAAAAATCGCGGCGGCCTGTTTGAACACGCGGCGGCGGTCGCGTATGGGACGGTTTTGGTGTGGTCTGGCATGCTGGCCAAAACCGCAAAACAGACCTATGCCCGGCTTTCCCAATCGCCATACTTCGAGCGATATATTGTGCTGGCTCTACTGGCTTTGTTTTCGGCGGGGGTTCGCCTTGCGGTATCCGGCTGGTTTGTGGGATACGTTTTTCTGGCGGCTTTCTTTGCCGGCGTCGGATGGTGGTTGGTGAACTTTGGAAACCAATCCAGCGGGCATAACCGGGTCTACATGCACGAGCACAAGATTGCCCTGCCTGAGATCAAGCAGGCAGAGTCGGAGCCGGAACAGGAAAGCGATGTACACGCCCTCAAATAAACACGATTCCCCATTTGCCTGATTTTGCTTTAGAATCAGGGCAGGATGATACGAAGAACCTTCGCGGCAATCGGCGCTTTTCTGCAAACCCCGGTCGGGGTCATCATCACCACCAATGTGATTTGGCATGTTGTGCTGTGGGCGGCGAAGATCCCCTTCAATTATGTTGTCAGCCTGATCCTGCTCGGGGCGGATATTGTTGCGGCGTTTACCCTGCTCGACCGGCTGGTGTATTTCTTCTCCCAATTTGTTTTGCCGATTCAGAATCCAAAATATCGCAATGAAATCGCGGCGCGGGTGCGGAATTTCGGAACGGGCTACCGTGGCCCGGCGCTGTTCGTCAAAAACGGACGGGTGATCATGCACGAGGGCGAAGCAAACAAACGCGGCGCGGGCCTGATCCTGCTCGATACCGCGAGCGCCATCGTCCTGCGCACCGACACCGAAATCCGCGATACGGCGGGACCGGGAATCAAGTTCACGCGCGGAGACGAATACATCGCCGGAAGCGTCGACTTGCGCGCGCAGTGGCAGTTCATCGGTCCGCTCGCGACCGATAACCTGTTCCTGAACCCGGCTTCGGCTCCTCCCGAAAAAGACGCGCAAAAGCGCCGCCAGCAGACCAACGGTCTCACCCGCGACGGGTTTGAAATCTCCCCCACGATCAGCATCAAGTTCAGCATCCGCCGGCCGGCCGAATTCGTCCCCAACGAAAGCGGCGTGACCTCTCACTACGGCTACGACCCGGAAGCGGTGCGAAATGCGATCACCCGTGAAGTGATTCAGCTTGGCGCGTCCGAACCGAATAAGGGGCGCATGGAATGGAACAAATTTCCCGCGCATTTGGTGGTAAATATCTGGCGCGAGTACATCCGTAAATTCAAACTCGGCGATCTGTTCACCTCCAGCGGAGTCAGCGGCCTGCAAACCATCGAAGACATGATCAACAAACGCGTCAAACAGCCCAACGTGATGGGGCTGGACGATACCGGCATACCGACGGGCGAATGGCTCGAAAGTCTCGAATTCAATCAATTGCAATCGCGCGGGCTCGAGATCATGGACGTGCGAATCCATAATGTGCTTTTCGAACCGGATATCGAAAAACAGATCATCGAGCAGTGGAGCGCGGAATGGCTGAAACTTGCGAGAAAAGAGGAAGCCCACATCCATGAAAAAGAGGCGCTGATCGAAACCGCCTCGCGCGATGAAGCCGGCAAGAGTTTTGCGCGAATCGTCTCGCGGCAGTTCAGCGCGAAGGTCACCATGCCGCAGCGAAACCCGTTCAAGACCCTGCAATTGTTGATTCACCCGCTCCGCGATTTCATCCTCAACGAAAGCAGCGCCAACAGCGACATGGAAAAGGAACTCAGAAAACTGGACGAGATCTGGAAGTGGCTGCTGGAAAACAATCCCGACGGCGCGATCCGCAACCCGCAGGAAGGAGACCAGCCATGAAGAAGCGAATGCAGCGCGGCGAGGCGGCATCCCTTCTGTTCGAACTCACCGACAAAGGCGTGGAGTTTCGGAATCGCTGGCGCGGAATCGCCCTAGCGGCGATCTGGCTTGTGTTGAGCGGGTTGACCATGATCCTCGCTATTATCGGCGTGCCGGAGCGTTTGCATGTGGCGATTCTGATCGGCATGAGTTTCTTGAAATACATTCCCCTGCTTGCGGTCGTTTACGGCCTCTCCAGAAAAATGGCCGCGCGCTATCTCGATGACGTGTACGAATTGCACGATGAAGACCTCGCCTCCGGCTTCCTCGAAGAAGTGACCTTCGGCTACGGCTATGACAAGATCACGATTCGCGAAGGCAAAATACCCGAAAAAGACGAAGTGTCGCCGGTCATCCTCATCGGCGGGCCGGGGTTGATTCAAGTCAATCTCGACAATGTGGCCCTGCTCGAAAGAGTGAACGGCGAACCCGAGGTCATCCATCCGCGCAAACAGCCCTGGAGGCTGGGGCGCTTCGAGCGCATCCGCGAGATCGGCAAACACGACGAAGTGGGCAAGCGTGAGTATGCCATCATCAACCTGCGCGATCAATTTATCAGCGGCCTTGCCATCAAAGCCCGCACAAAGGACGGCATTCCCATCGAAGCGCAGGATGTAAAGGTATTGTTCAGCCTGCTTCGCCGCCGACACGCCGGGGAAGAGGAAGAAACACAAGGCGACTCCTATCTGTTCGAGGAAGATGCGGTCACAGCCCTCGTTTACAACCAGGCCATCATCACCCCCCCGCCGGCCGCGAAATCCGGCATCGGTTTTCCGTGGGATACCACCGTCATCCCGCTTGTCGTCACCGAAATGGAGAAGTTGATCACGTCGCATACGCTCAGTGAAATCCTTGCAAGCATCAGCCAAAGGGAAGTGGACTTGATCTACAACAACGATCAGACCATCGCCCAAATGCGTGTGGAACTCACAGGCCAGCAAACCGTTGTGGGCGGCGTGAGGGAAACATCCGCGCCGAATTTCAAGCCGCGTTCGAAGATCACCGCGCAATTCTTCGAAGACCCCTTCCGCGAAAAAGCTGCGACCATCGGCGTTTCCATCGAATGGATCGATATCGGCACGTGGCAGATGCCCAACAACCTGACGGCGCTCGACAAACACAAGGAAGCCTGGAATCTCGCGCGCGAAAACGCAAAGAAACTGGCCGAGGTCGAACGCTCGAAGAAGGCCTACGAAACAAAAGAGATCATCAAACTGATCGAAAATGTCGTCATCCGAAATTATGAAAAGCCCGCCGGGCGCGGCTCCTTTGCATCCTTTACAAAGGAAAAGGATTGGGAAAAGGAAGAGGACGAATTCTGGGCGGAAAATCCCGACCTCGTCAAACCGACGGTGGAACGCCGCCGCGAAACGGGCAGCAAGGATGCCATGCCCATCGCAAAGGAAATTCTCAAGGCCTTCCGCAAGGAATTGCTCGCGGGTAAAACGCTGATTCAAAATGACAGCCGCCCCGCCTATGAAAAAGAGGAAGAACTCGTCCAGATCCAAAAATCCCTGCACGACATCGATTACATCATTATGCATTGGCTCAAAAGATAAAAGGGTGCGAATAAGGTGACAGTCACTTTCGAAGTGACTGTCACCTATGCGCTTTCTATACGTGAGCCAAAAGGTTTCATCAAAAATCAAATGAAGCATCCTCATCTTCAACTCTCCCCCGAAGTTGCGCGCGCGCTCGATCTCGGCTCGCCGATCGTCGCGCTGGAATCCACTGTCATCACGCATGGGCTTCCGAATCCGCAAAATTTACAACTGGCGCGGGACATGGAAAAACAGGTAAAGGATTCGGGGGCGACTCCCGCCACAATCGCTTTACTGGATGGAACAATTCGCGTCGGTCTCTCTGACCCGGAACTGGTTCGGCTTTCTGATTCCAATTCTGTGCTCAAAGTGAGTCACCGCGATTTCGCCACAGCCATCGTCAAAAAGATGAACGGCGGCACCACCGTCGCAGGGACAATGTTTGCATCGCTACTTGCTGGCATCAAAGTCTTTGCCACCGGCGGAATCGGCGGCGTACATAAAGAATCCCCATTCGACATATCCACTGACCTGCGCGCGCTTGCGGAAATCCCCATGATCGTTGTCTGCGCGGGCGCAAAAGCGATTTTGGACTTGCCTGCCACACTCGAATATCTCGAAACGATGGGCGTTCCCGTCGTCGGCTACCAGACCGACGAATTCCCCGCCTTCTACTCCCGCGAAAGCGGACTGGGCGTCAGCGCCCGACTCGACTCTCCCAAAGAGATCGCAGACTTCGCCAAAGCGCATTGGGGTTTGGGAATGAAGAGCGGAGTCCTCGTTGCGAATCCGATTCCTGAAACAGAATCCATTTCAAAGTCCGAGATGGAACCGATTATCGCCAAAGCGTCGGCAGAGGCCATCGCGCAGGGAATCCACGGGCAGGCGCTCACTCCGTTTTTGTTGAGTCGAATCAGCGAATTGACAGAGGGCAAATCATTGAAGGCCAATCTTGCATTGTTGTTGAATAACGCCCGCCTCGCGGCGGAGATTGCGGGGGAGACATCAACAAAGAAAAAAATCAGGAAGATTTAGAATCCAACAACTCCCTCACCAAACTATCCGGCACCTGCACAGCGACCACTTCTCCGCGCACGGTAATCACACCGTTAACCGTAATCCATTCTTCAATGACAACTTTTCGTCCCTTTATTTCTTTTACTTTGCCACGGATTTCAAGCATGGGACCAAGGGGAGTCGGCTTGAGGTAATCCACATGTAAAGAAGCGGTGAGATAGCGCAGGGGAGGTTCCGTATCCATGGCGCGGTTCTCGGCGCGATAGCCCGCCGCTGCGGCTGTGCCCGTTCCGTGACAGTCGATCAGCGAGGCGAGCAGGCCGCCATATACATAACCGGGGATGGCCGTGTGATATGGCTTCGGCTGAAAGTGACAGACCGACTCGTCGCCATCCCAGTAACTTTTTATTTGATGCCCCAGTTCGTTCAGGCTTCCACAACCATAGCAATGCGCCATGTGATCGGGGTAATAGTCTTGAAAGGCTTTTTCTGTCATTGGAAATCCTCGGGGTTAGAGAATAGAGATTGGCAACTCGTGGACGCTTCCCAATTACCTCTTTACGGTGTGGGAGTATCCAGGGAGATGATGGGCAGTGTGCCTGTGGTCGTGGGCGTGGAAAGATCGCCCAGCACAATGAATCGCCCGACCACCTTCCATTCGTAGCCCATGAAAATCCGCACCTCATACGTTCCAGCCTGCCAGGCGCCGTCTGGGTGTGAACATTCTGTGGAACCGCCGATGCCGCCGGTGCCGCCGTCCCAGGGCTTGGTTTCATAACAAGTCGTTAATTGGCCGTCGCGATACCAGAGCGCAGTCCATTGCGCGCCGGGGATGGTGTTGTTATAGTCGAATCCGCCGTACATTTTTTCGATGGGAAGTTCGAACACCGTTTTCGGATCCACCGGGTTCAAACCGTCGAACTCCGTGGAAAATTGAATCGCTGTAAACACCGCCTCGGGATTCGGGGTGATCGCTCCCTGCTGAAACAAGGCTTCGATCGCGAGAGGCAAAAACGGGGTCAACGTCAGCGTTGGGGTGTCGGTGACAAGCGGCGTATTCGTCTGCGAGGGAATGGGGGTGATCGTCGGCGTGAGCGTGATGGTGGGGGTGAGGGTGATGGTGGGCGTCAGTGTGGGCGTGGGCGACGGCGGAAACACATCGTACACGATCGGCTCCCCCCAGAAAGGAATCCAGATCGCGCAGGCAAACAACAGCAGGGCGATAATGAACAGCCGCGCCGCGTTGGCGTTATGCATTTTCCGCAAACCGTAAAACGAAAGTTTGCGCGCGCCCTGCATCGTACGAATCGACGAGCGGACAAGAAAAGCCCCGGCAAGCGCGATCAATACCGAAATGGCGCTGATGCCGCCGTGAATATCCATGCGCCGGATTATAAACGTTAAAGAAGGGGAAATGGGGTGTTTTGACCGCAGGTATTATATAATAAGCGCATGACAACCGAACTCATCCTCCTCAAACTGGGCGGATCGCTAATTACCGACAAAGATACCCCCTACACCCCAAGACTGGATAAACTCAACAGCCTCGCGCTGGAAATAAAAGCGGTTCTCGATTCGACCCCGGGCCTGCTCCTGATTCTGGGGCACGGATCCGGCTCCTTTGGGCATGTGGAGGCAAAGAAGTACGGCACGCGCGATGGACTAAAAAAAGATTCACCGCAAAGGGGCGAAGAGCGCGAAGAAAAAAATTATTGGAAGGGATTCGCCGAGGTGCGTTATCAGGCGGCGGAGTTGACCCGCCATGTGATGAGAGCATTGCTCGAGTCCGGCATATCGGCGATTCCGTTTTCGCCGTCGGGGTCGATGGTTTCCACAAATCGAAAAGTCACATCGCATAACAGCCTTGCCATACGCAAGGCGCTGGAGGCCGGCCTGCTCCCGGTTGTGCATGGCGATGTGGCGTTCGATGAAACGCTGGGAGGGACGATCCTCTCGACAGAGGATGTCTTTGCGTTTTTGGCGGGGGAGTTTTCAGCGACGCGAATTCTATTGGCGGGGATCGAGGCCGGGGTGTGGGAGGATTTCCCGGCGAGGACAAGGCTGGTTAAACAGATTCAATTGTCAGATTACGAAAGGATGCGTTCCGGCATCGGCGGCTCGGCCAGCACAGATGTCACCGGCGGGATGAAGGCGAAAGTCGAGGAAATGCTGGCGTTAATCCAAAGAAATGCGGGTTTGACAGTCCAGATTTTTTCCGCGCTGGAAGACGGGCATTTGACACGGGCGCTGAGAGGGGAAAACGTGGGCACCCTGCTGACAGGATGACAAAAACAGGAAGAAACACTCTTGCTTTTTTTGTGAAAAATTGGATAATAGGGGTTGCCAAATTATATATAATCCACAAGGAGATTCCATGGCTACAAAAGCGAAATCTGCAAAGAAAGCCGTAAAGACAAAAGCGAAGAAGGTTGTCGCAAAAAAGGCGGTTATGAAGAAAACAGCCGTAAAACAGGCGGCGTTCAAGCCGATTAAATTGAAACTTGTCCGCCCCGTGCCATCGGACATCGAAATCGCGCAGGCGTCGGATATCAAGCCCATTATGGTGATCGCCGGGGAACTCGGCATTCGCCCGAACGAGCTGGAGTTATACGGGCCGTACAAGGCCAAGATCAAACTGGAAATTCTCGAGCGACTAAAGAACAAGCCAGGCGGCAAATATGTTGACGTGACCGCCATCACCCCCACGCCGCTGGGCGAAGGCAAGACCACCACAACCGTCGGCCTGGCGCAGGCGCTTGGCGCGCATCTGGGGAAGACGGTCATCGCCGCCATTCGCCAACCCTCGCAGGGACCGACCTTCGGCATCAAAGGCGGCGCAGCAGGCGGCGGTTATTCGCAAATCATCCCAATGGAAGATTTCAACCTGCACCTGACGGGCGACATTCACGCCATCACTGCGGCGCACAATCTCGTCGCCGCCGCGCTCGATGTGCGCGTGATGCATGAAAAAGAGCAGGATGACGAAAAACTTTTCAACGCGCTCTGCCCGCTCGACAAAAAAGGCAATCGCAGGTTCTCCCCCACCATGCTAAGGCGTTTGAAGAAACTCGGAATCGAGAAGACCGATCCCAACGATCTGACGCCCGAAGAGCGCAGCCGATTCGCCCGCCTCGACATTGACGAATCCACCATCACCTGGCGGCGCGTGGTTGACGTGAACGACCGCTTCCTGCGCGAGATCGAAGTGGGGCGAGGCAAGGACGAAACCGGTCACGCGCACATGTCGGGTTACGATATCACGGTCGCTTCGGAGATCATGGCGATCCTCGCGCTGACCACTTCGCTCGAAGACATGCGCGAGCGCTTCGGGCGCATGGTGGTGGCGACGAACAAACGCGGCGATGCCGTCACTGCGGAAGACCTCGGTGTGGCGGGAGCCGTCACCGTATTGATGAAGGACGCGATCAAACCCAACCTGATGCAGACGCTCGAAGGCACGCCGGCCACCGTTCACGCGGGACCGTTCGCGAATATCGCGCACGGCAACAGCTCCATCATCGCGGACAAGATCGCTCTCAAACTGGTCGGCAAGGACGGTTTTGTCGTCACCGAATCCGGCTTCGGCGCAGACATCGGCATGGAAAAATTCTTCGACATCAAATGCCGTTATTCCGGGTTGATTCCGCATGTAGTGGTGCTGGTTGCCACGATCCGCGCGCTCAAGATGCATGGCGGCGGACCAAAAGTGGTGGCGGGCAAACCACTCCAATCTGAATATACCGATGAAAATCTCAATCTGCTGCGCGCTGGCCTGCCCAACCTGGAACGTCACATCGAGAACGCGCTCAAATTCGGCATCAATGTGGTGGTGGCGGTCAACTCGTTTGTCACCGACACCCCCGCCGAAGTGGAATTGGTGCGTCAGGCCGCGCTGAAAATGGGCGCAGT
>JACPVD010000366.1 GCA_016191895.1 Chloroflexota bacterium
CACATTCCGCAATAGGACAGAATCCATTTCACAAAGTTCAGGATGCTCCTCGATCACTTTCGCATATGGGCAGCGCCCAAAAATCATGCGCGGTCCGCCCGCGCCCGCCTCCCAGCGCGCCTGATAATGCATCTCATTCAATTTTTCGACGAGCAACGCCAGCCGCCTGTTCATGGATTGACCTGCAAACTGACGCCCATCCAAAATGCGACCCGCCACCGCCTCCATACTTAACGAGGAGCCTGTCTCTGCCAAAACAGCCTCAGCCAACGCGGACAGGTTATCTCCCAACGCCGCTTCGGACAGCGAATACACCTTCTCCGGCCGCCCCCTGCCCTCGCGGTTGTTCAACGCCGTCAACTCCACGCGCCCGTCCGAACACAGCACCGACAAATGATGCCGCACATTCGGCGCGGACAGTTTCAACGCGCGCGCGATCTCCCGCGCAGACGCGGAGCGGGTCTTTTTGAGATGGGTGAGAATTTTTTGGCGGGATGCGGTCATTGTACCTTGTGTGGTTGATGCTCTCTTGCGTCAAAGAAGGAGTCCGCTTTAGCGGGGTTTGTAGGAATAGCGCGGGGGGTTCATTCCCGCGCGGGATTACAGCGGAGAAAAAACTCCCAGAAACCGGGATCAAACCCAGGTACGGGAAAGAGGCGGCATGTCATCCAACCGGGGTGATTATACTCACCTTTCCATTTTTACAAATATATTTTTGCATAATTCAATTGACGGTTTCCCAGCCTCTGACTATAATCCAACGGATTGTGAAGGAAAACACCATTTATCGATGTCTCTGAACTGGGAATCCACCTACGCGATTGCAATGGAGCTGCGCCGTAATCACAAGGACGTAAACATCGAAGACGTGACCCTGGGGCAAATCTACAACTGGACTCTTGAACTTTCGGAATTCGAGGATGATCCCGCGCTCGCGAACGACGACATCCTTTACGCGATATACCAAGACTGGTACGAGGAGCACATCCATGGAAGAAAATAAGTACGAAGGCTTGAACCTGCCGAACTACAACATCCCGGAGGACATTCAGAACGTGGTCTCGGTCACCACCATCGACCGCCTCTACAACTGGGGACGGCGCTGGTCGGTCTGGCCCCTGATGTTCGGCCTGGCGTGCTGCGCCATCGAAATGATCGCCGCGCAGGCTTCACGCTACGACATGGCGCGCTTTGGCATGGAAGTCATGCGCCCCACCCCGCGCCAGGCAGACATGATGCTGGTCTCCGGCACGGTCACGAAAAAAATGCTACCATCCATCATCCGCCTGTACAACCAGATGCCCGAACCCAAGTACGTGGTGGCAATGGGCGCCTGCGCTTCGAGCGGCGGGCCCTTCAAGGAAGGCTACAACGTCGTTGCGGGTATTGATAAATTTTTGCCCGTTGACGTTTACATCCCCGGCTGCCCGCCCACCCCGCAGGCGCTGATCGCAGGCATGATCAAACTGCAGGAAAAAATTGACAAACAATCCATCAAGAAAGTGCGCTGGTACGAAAAAGGCAAAGTGGACTCGAATTACGTGCCCATGCCGATTTTGGGACCGGACCTGATCGACGTGCGCCGCTCTGCTGAATTTGAAGCCGCCGCCGCCAAAAAGGAAGGTGTCGCATGACCGCCCCCGCTTCAACCCTGACTTTGGACGCTTCGGCTCAGCTCAGCGCAAGTTTGGTTGCCCGATTCCCAGACTTTGTCACCGCCGATGCCCGCCCCGGGTTCTCGGGCTTTATCGTCAAAAAAGAAAACCTCGTGGAGGTTGCCACCGCCCTGCGCGATGAATTCGGCTTCGACCTGCTCTCCTCCGTCACCGGCGTGGACTATCTCGCCGAAAATAAAATGGAGGTTGTCTATCACGCCCACCGCACCACCGGCGGACCTGGCTTGGTCTTCAAGGTTCAAGCAGAGCGAGTCGATCCTGTCGAAGTGCCTTCGCTCATCGATGTGTGGGCAGGCGCCGATTTCCAGGAACGCGAAGCCTGGGACTTGCTGGGCATCAAATTCACCGGCCACCCCGACCTGCGCCGCATTCTGATGTGGGAAGGTTTTGAAGGGCATCCGCTGCGCAAGGATTACAAGGAAGCCTTCTTTGAAGAGGAAACCAAACCTTACAAAAGCCGCTGGCCTGAAGGCAATCACACCTACGCCGAGTTCAAGAATCCCTTCCGCGACAACCTCAACCTGCCCGAGAATTTCAGCCTCGACAATTATCAGCCTCAGACGGAAGACCAGCTTTACTTTTCGCTCGAACGCTCCAGCCAGAAGCACGATGTTGGGCGCGAAAAAGAGATGGGCGATCACATGGTCGTCAATATGGGTCCGCATCATCCGTCCACGCATGGCGTTTTGCGCGTGGCGGTGGAACTCAACGGCGAGACCATCACCAGCCTGAAACCGGTCATGGGCTACCTGCACCGCAATCACGACAAGATCGGCGAGCGCAACACCTACCTCCAGATCATGCCCTACACCGACCGCCTCGA
>JACPVD010000367.1 GCA_016191895.1 Chloroflexota bacterium
AATGAGAACCAGCCTCCGGCGCAGGAAGATCCGCAAGCGAGATCGTCGCCTTGTCCATGATCGCATTTTGGTCCGCATACGAAGCGTGACCGAGAGGCACATCCACAATGGGGGTACTGGTGGGAAGCGGCGTTTGGGTGACGATGATCGGCTGGCTTGTCGGCGGGTTGGTTGCGGGGGGTTGACGGCGCAATACGATAAAGGCTGCGGCAAGGATGACAGTCGCGCCAACAACAACCCACGCCCACGATGACGATCGGGGTTGTTTCGATTGTTCGGCGGCTTTCTCCGCCATCTTCATGGCCGTGATCGTGCTGGCGGAAATGGTCTGCCCGTTGAAAACGGCAATGTAATCGTCGACCATTTCTTTTGCGGTGGGATAACGGAACTGGGGGTCTTTCGAAAGCGCGCGGGTAATGACCGCCTGCAAGTCGGTGGAAATGTCCTCGATCGGCGGGGGCGGCTCGTTGAGGTGTTTCATCAAAATCCCAAACGACGATTCGGCGTCGAAGGGAACGGCGCCGGCCAGCATTTCATATAACATCACGCCGAGGGAGTAGATGTCGCTGCGCGAATCCACGCTGTCGCCGCGAGCCTGTTCCGGGCTCATGTAGGTCGGTGTACCGGAGACGGTACCGGTCGAGGTGTGGACCGATGAATCGAGCAGGCGCACCAGCCCAAAGTCGGTCAGGATCGGTTCCACATCCGCAGGCAAAGGCTGTTCGGGGTCGATCAACCCGCTTGCAGATCGCAACAGCACGTTGGCGGGCTTGATGTCCCGGTGAATAATGCCTTTTTCGTGGGCGTAATCGATGGCGGAGGCAAGGGATGTGAGAAGTTTGGAAACAACTTCAAAGGGAAGCCGCTCGCCCCGCTTGTGCATGGCTTTCATGTAATTTCCGAGGGACGCGCCGGGCACCAACTCCATAATCAGGCAGGGCTGGCCGTCCACGATTTCATAATCGAACACCTGGATGATGTTGGGGTGGCTGAGGTTGGCGACAACGTGCGCCTCGCGTTCGAAGCGTTTGCGGTTGTCGGGATCGGCGTCGATGTGCTCGCGCATAATCTTGACCGCAACCTTGCGATTAAGCGTGGTATGCTCGCCCAGATACACCTCGGCCATTCCGCCGCGCGCCAGCAGCTCGACAATCCTTACCTTGCCAAGTGTCTTCCCAATCCAATCAGGCATTGGCGCATTATACCCGATGTATAATGCGCGGAGTTAATGAAACAAGTCGGGGTGTGGGGTGTTGCGGGCGCGCTTCGCGCGCCCGCAACACCCCACTTCCCCTCTTTAAAGTCAAAGATAGGACTTGGAGACGAACATGCCATCCCCTCTCGAAGAAACCCTGCTCGCGCATATGCGCCCCCGCCACCTGACCATCGCCACTGCTGAATCCTGCACAGGCGGGCTGGTGGCAGACCGCATTACCAATGTTCCAGGATCGTCGGAATATTTTCCCGGCGGCGTTGTGACATATTCAAACGAAACAAAAACGCAATTGCTCGGCGTATTGCAGGAGACTCTCGCCGCGCATGGGGCGGTCAGCGCGGAGACGGTACTCGAAATGGCACGCGGCGCGCGAAAATTATTCAGCGCAAATATCGGTATTTCGGTGAGCGGAATCGCGGGGCCAACCGGTGGCGCGCCGGAAAAACCCGTCGGCACAACATGGCTCGGACTCAGCGCAGGGAACGGCGAATGGGCGCGGCATTTTGTTTGGAATGGAAGTCGAATCGAAAACAAACATCTTTCCTCCGAAGCCGCGCTTCAATTCGTAATCGATTATCTCGAAGGTAAACTCAAATGAACCCAATGGTCATCATCTCCGCAAATGCCGAATGGCGCGTGGTAAAGGAACTGTATCCGAACCTCGAAATTCAACACTCCCCCTACGGCGAAATTTCCCACTTGGAACTTGAAGCTTCGCACCTGACACTTTTTCACGGCGGCTGGGGAAAAATTTCCGCGGCGGCAACAGCGCAATATGTGATTGATCACTTCCAACCCGACCTGCTCATCAACCTCGGAACCTGCGGTGGATTTACGGGGCGAATCGAAACGGGGACGATCATCCTCGTCGAGCGGACTCTGGTCTACGACATCATCGAGCAGATGGGCGACGGCGCCGAAGCCATTCAGCACTACGCATCCTCCCTTGACCTAAGCTGGCTCCCGGCTAATTTGCCTTATCCCGCCCTACGCGGACTCCTCGTCTCTGCCGACCGCGATATCGTCGTGGAAGATATACCCATGCTCATCGAAAAATATGACGCCGTCGCCGCCGATTGGGAGTCCGGCGCGATCGCGTGGGTGGCAAAAAAGAATAATACCCGCCTGTTGATATTACGCGCCGTGAGCGATCTCGTCGGCGGTGACGGCGGAGAAGCCTACGGAAATATCGAATTATTTCATGAGCGCACAAAGATAGTAATGCGCGAGTTGTTTCGTCAGTTGCCGGGGTGGTTATCCGCCGTCGAAAAGATTTAACGCAAAGTCGCCAGGTCCCAAAGGCACAAAGTTTTTTTCTCTTTGGCGTCTCTGCATCTTCGCGTCTTTGCGTTAAAAATGCCCCTCCCCGACAAGCAGGGAGGGGA
>JACPVD010000362.1 GCA_016191895.1 Chloroflexota bacterium
ACACCAGACCCAAAAAAGACTGAAATCACCATGATAAGGCACCCAAAGGTCGAATCTGTGATTTACTGAAATTACCAACAAAAGGAGATTCCAATGAACAAAAAGTTTCTCGTATTCGCAGTATTGGCCTTCGCCCTCGTGTTGAGCGCGTGCGGGCCGACCACCATTAATCAGGCCGCGCCGGAAAATTTGCGCACCATGAACGTGAACGGCGTGGGTGATGTTCAACTGACTCCCGATATTGCCTATATTTATATCGGTGTTCATAGTGAAGGCGCAACCGCATCGGAAGCCGTCGATTCAAACAAGGCGCAGACCACAGCCGTAATCGACGCACTCAAGAACGCCGGCGTGGCCGACAAGGACATTCGTACCACCAACTTCAGCATCTGGCCCTCGCAGCAATACGACCCCGAAGGAAACATGACCGGCGTGATTTATATGGTGGATAACTCCGTCAATGTGACAGTGCGCGATCTCAATGGGCTTGGCGACCTGCTCGATTCAGCCATTCGCGCGGGAGCGAACAATATCAACAATATTCAATTTGATGTGGCCGATAAGACCGAAGCCATGAAGGAAGCCCGCGCCAAAGCCATGGAAGATGCCAAGACACAAGCGCGGGAACTGGCCGATGCGGCGGGCGTTTCGCTCGGCGAGATTCAAAACGTGAGTTTTTACAGCAGTGACGTCCCGGTTTACCTCAACTATGGCAAGGGCGGCGGAGCGGCGGATGCCTCGTCCGTGCCGATCCAGCCGGGTCAACTGACCATCTCGGTGACGGTTAATCTGGTGTACTCGATCAAGTAAACATCCGTTTCATTCGTGACGTTGAGCCTGCTCCTGTTTCGAGGGGCAGGCTCTTTTTTTTACGCCCCCTCCACCGCTAACGCGGCACCTCCTCCAAATACGACAGGTTAACTTTAATCGAGTTTAGAGTTCGCGCAAACAGTCGACTATGACTTCGTTTTTGCCGCGAATTTCACGAATTTTCGTCAATTTTTCTTGTGAATTCGCGTCAATTAGCGAAATTCGCGGCTGAGTTTTTTGAAACTCTAAACTCAAGTAACTTTATATGACAGTATATTTTTTCATGCGTATTTGGGGGAGGCCGGGTGGGGGCATGGGTATATAATCGCCTTAACATTCTTATTTAGGAGTCGCATCATGTTAAGAGTTGGATACATCGGCCTCGGATTGATGGGCAAGTCGATTGCGCGGAACATTCTCAAGGCGGGGTTTCCCGTCGTCGTGCATAACCGCTCGCGCGCGGCGGTGGATGAACTGGTTGGGGAGGGCGCGGCCGCCGCGAACTCACCAAAGGAAGTCGCTTCGCAAACAGATATTATTTTCACCAACCTGCCCGATTCGCCGGATGTCGAAAAGGTTAGTTTAGGTGAAAATGGAATCATCGAAGGCGCAAAGCCGGGCGCAATTGTCATTGATAATTCCACCATCAAGCCCGCGTCCGCAAGGATGATCGCAGAGAAATTAAAAGAAAAAGGAATCTTCTCTCTCGACGCGCCCGTCTCCGGTGGCGACATCGGCGCGAAGAATGGAACGCTCACGGTCATGGTCGGCGGTGAGGCGGATGCATTGGAAAAGTCCATGCCGGTGCTGCAAGCCATGGGCAAGACCATCACCCACGTCGGCGATGCAGGCGCGGGACAGGTGGCCAAAGCAGCAAATCAGATCATGGTGGCGGCGCAGATGGTGGCGATGGGCGAGTTGCTCGTTTTCTCGAAGAAGGCCGGCGTGGATCCGCGCAAGGTGGTGGATGCGATCAAGGCCGGCGCGGCGCAATGCTGGGCATTGGATATCAAACCGCCGCGCCTGTTCGACGGCAACCGCAGCCCGGGGTTCAAGTCTTATATGCAGTTAAAGGATATGAAGATCGTTTTGGATACGGCGAAAGAGTACGGGGTGCCTGTCTCTTCCACCGAAGAGAATACGCGCCTGTTCCAGATGATGATCGATCAAGGCATGGGCGAACTCGATAACTCCGCGGTGGTGGGTGTGATCGAGAAACTGGCGGGGGTGGAAATTGTTTGAACAATGGAAGTTGAAAGGTTGAAAGTTGAAGGTTACGACCTGCAAACATGTCTTTGGAAATCAACCAGCCCGTCCCTGATTTTGA
The DNA here is from genome assembly GCA_016191895.1 of Chloroflexota bacterium. Classification (GTDB taxonomy): domain Bacteria; phylum Chloroflexota; class Anaerolineae; order Anaerolineales; family Villigracilaceae; genus Villigracilis. The sequence goes on from JACPVD010000362.1 coordinate 2,138, forward strand.
ATTGCCCGACCTCGATGGCAACCTTCACCGTTTGAGCGATTACCGTGGGAAGATTGTCATCGTTAATTTCTGGTCGTGTGAGTGTCCGCACTCGGAGCGCACGGATAAGGCGATGATGGCGATGCTTGTGCAGTGGCGCGGCGACGTGGAGATGTTGTCGATTGCGGCGAATCGAAGCGAGAATGCCGCGGCGTTGAGAATCGCCGCTGACGCCCGGCGCCTGCCAACGGTCCTGCATGATGCGCAATGTGTTGTCGCGGACTTGTTCGAAGCGCAGACCACTCCGCATGTGTTCGTCATCGATCGGGATGGAACCCTGCGTTATCGCGGGTCGGTGGACGATATGACGTTTCGCAAGCGGACTCCCACCCGCTTCTTTCTGGACGAGGCGGTGGAGTCGCTGGTCGAGGGGCGTTTGCCCCCGCTGACAGAATCACCGGCATATGGCTGCGCCATTGTGCGCGAAGTTTGATAGAATCAGGCCGTGATCGAACCCAAGCAGCGCGTCATTTTTCTGGATAAGATTCACCTCTTCAATGGGTTGAGGGAGAATGAACTCGCCGGCATTGCCCAGTCGCTGGTCGAGCGGGAGATTCCAAAGGGCAGGGTCGTCTTCAAACGCGGCGACAAGCCCGACGGTTTTTACATGGTCTATAAGGGAAAGGTGAATATCACGCGCCCGGCGGAGGGCGGTGAGCAGTTTCTTGCATGGCTTGCGCCCGGCGATTATTTCGGCGAGGAAGCCCTCTTCGAAAACCGAACCCGTTCCGCCACCATCACCGCCATGGACGACAGCATATTATTGTTCCTTTCAAAGAACGGGTTCGATAAACTGCTTGCCCAATATGAAAAATTAAAACCGAATTTTCAGGTGGCAATTAAGA
>JACPVD010000015.1 GCA_016191895.1 Chloroflexota bacterium
CACACCCCAGTTTGTTGTCTCGGAATTGGACTTAAGAAACGCTCTCTCAGGAAATCGGATAAATTTTATCATCAAATTCCGTTTACATGGCTTGCAAGGTTGTTAATCCACTTGCGGGAACGGTAGCGCCAGATTCCCAAAATCCATTTGGTTGTCTCCTCGCCCATGGCGCACAAATAGACAAAATAAACGGGGAGGTGGAACACATACGCCCCCAGCGCCGCAAGCGGCACCCCGACGATCCAGATGATGAAGCCGTCCAGAATCATCGAGAATTTTGTGTCGCCGCCGGCGCGCAGGATGCCGACCACAATGGTCATGTTGTTCACCCGCACCCATAGGAAAATACTGACGATGTTGATCACATGTCCGGCGTTTTGAATCACGTCCGCCGACACGTTGAACAGGGATAAGACCGGCGTTTTGACGAGTTGCAACATGAGGCCCATCAATATCCCGCCCGTAATGCCAAGCCAGAGCGAATGCCCCGCGTATTCAAACGCCTCGTCCTCCCTCCCTGCGCCGATTCGATTGCCGACCAGCACCGAGGTCGCGTTTGCGATGCCGATGAAAATAACGAACGCCATCTGCTCGATCGAACCGACGATGTTGATGGCCGCGATCGCGTCTGTTCCCATCCGCCCGTAAATGGCGCTGTAGGTGGTGATGCCAAGCGACCAGAACAATTCGTTCAGGATCACGGGCAGCATCGGCTTGATCACCCGGCCGGCAAAGACGAGATCGAAATCGGTAAGTTCGCGAATGGAGGCCGCCACCGGCAATTTGAACCAATACGTCAGGATGAGGATGACGCCGCATTCCAACGCGCGCGCGATCACTGCCGCAATTGCCGCGCCCTGGATGCCAAGTTCCGGAAGGCCGAGACGACCGAATATCAGCCCGTAGGATAAAACGGTATTCAAAAGCAGGATGCTCACCCCGACCACCGTCGGCATTTTCACGTTGCCTGTGGAGCGCATCACGAAAATATAGCTTGCGCTGATGCCCATGAAAATAAACGTCCATGAAAAGACGCGCACATAATCGGCGCCGAGGCGAATCACTTCCGCGTCCTTCGAGTAGATCCGCAAAAACCATTCCGGCGCAAACTGCCCGATCGAAAAAAAGATCGCGCTGGTCAAAAGCGCAAACATCAGGCACAGCCCAAGCACGCGCCGCAGGTTTGGGATATCCTGTTTCCCCCAAAATTGCGCCGTGAACATCGCCGCGCCGCTGATAACTCCAAAGTGGACCAGGTTGACCATAAACGCGATCTGCCCCGCCAGCGCCACCGCCGCCACCGACGTCTCGCCTTTTTGCCCGACAAACATCACGCCCAGCATATTCAATGCGGCAAACGTCAGCTGTTGCAGCATGATCGGCAATGCGATTCTTCGCATGTTATCCATGTATTCACGATCGCGATACGGGGAGATGATTTTTGCCAGCATGACGATTGCCTCCAATCACATCATTATAGCAGTAAGAAGACGCGCTCCTTTTCCGTCTGTTCGACAAGGAGAATGGATACATGAAACGAACCCTGCCTGCCCTTGCGATTTTACTTCTGGCTTCATGCGGCCCCGTTGTCAGGGAATATCCGCCGGCCGTTTCGCTGACCCTGGATCCTGTTCCCAATTCGACATCCGCCCCGGAGCCTTCCAACGTGGAGATATTGGCAAACCTTCCCCAGCCCGATTGCTCGAAGGGCTTGACCCCCGAAAACCAGGAAGGCCCGTATTACAAACCGGACTCTCCGGAACAAAATGTTCTATTCGAAGGCGGCATGCAAGGCAAAAAATTGATCGTCGCCGGCTTCGTGATGAATAAAGATTGTCTCCCCATTCCCAATGCCTGGCTCGACTTCTGGCAGGCGGACGCAAACGGAGTCTACGATAATGAAGGCTACACCCTGCGCGGGCATCAATTTACAGACAACAAGGGAAGGTATTATCTCGAAACAGTCTTTCCCGGGTTATATCCCGAACGTCCCATCGGGCATATTCACGTCAAGGCGGGATCGCCCGGCGGGGAGATTCTCACCACCCAACTCTATTTCCCCGCACAGCCTGTAGACGGGCTGACCGTCACACTCGAAGACAAAGGCGATTATTTCATCGCCTATTTTCATTTTATCCTCGAGTAGGGCGATATTAATTTCGCCCCACTACTGCCGATACAGCCCCAATAACGTAATATCGTCGAATTGATCCTGATCCGCGATGTGCGTATGCAGGGACGCCATCACAGCATGCAACACGTCGCCGGCATGTCCCACGCTCTCGGAAATCTCCCGAATCAGGCGTTCCTCGGTGAATTGCTCGCCGTTAACGTTCAATGCGTCCACCACGCCGTCAGTGTATACAAACAACAAATCGCCGTGATCCAATTCCACTTCACCCAACTCGAACTTTAGATCTTCCATCAGTCCCACTGCCGGGCCGGTGGGGAAGAGGCGTTTCAATTCCTTACCCCGCGAAACGATCATGGGCGGTTCGTGCCCGCCGTTGACGTAGATCAACTTTCCATCCTGCGGATTCAACACGCCGAAGAATACAGTGGCAAACATGTTGGAAGACCCGTGATTGCGCGCAATATACTGGTTGGTCATATTGATGGCGTTCAGCAAAGGTTGGGCGCCCACCGCCATGATCTTCTGCTTGCGAAACACCACACTTTCCGAAGTCTTCTCGGCGGCAGGTTCATCGGTGACAACAAGACTAAGATTCGCCACTGTGTTGATTCCCGCAAATGCGCGAATCATCGTGCGGAAGATCGCCATATAGAGGGCCGCGCCCACGCCCTTGTCGCACACATCCGCCACCACAAAACCAAGCCGCGTGCCGTTGGAAACGGGGAAAACATCGTAAAAGTCGCCGGCCACCTCGCGGGCCGAGTGGAAGCGGGCGTCCAATTCCCATCCCTCCACTTTGGGCAGGCGCTGGGGCAGAAAACTGTATTGAATGGTTCGCCCGATGGCCAGTTCTTTTTCCGCCGCCTGTTTGGCCGCCAGCATTTCCATTTCATTTTGCACACGCTCCGTAATGTCGAACATCATGCCGCGAAAACCGATGACCTCGCCGCCGGGCGTTTTGATCGGTCCCACCACTCCTTCCGCTGTGCGAAACCCGCCGCTCTTGTGACGCGCAAAATTGATCACCACGCGCCGCGGTTCACCGGTGCGATAGACGGCGTTAAAATCGTTGTACAGCGTGGTTACCTGTTTCGGGTCGATCAGGCGGCGATAATGCAGGCCGATCACTTCATTGGGAAGCATCTCGGATCGTTCAGCAAACGCCTCGTTGCAATTGAGCAAATGACCCTTGATGTCAGCCTCGAAATACCCCGCTTTCAGGGATTCGATAACGGAAAAGGAGGAAGTGGTTTGTGTCATGAAGACTCTGCAAGCAGCCGTTTCAAATAGGGGATCTGTTCGGCGGCCGCCCTTTCGCCCTGCTCGATGATATACGGAAGTTGATGATGGTCGAAGCCGCCGATGGGGCGGTCGAACGCGGGCAGGACGGGGATCAATTCGGCGTGATGCGCGGCGTTGTAAAACGCAAATGACGATTTGAGGATGTTGTTCATGTACAGGTTATTGAAGTGCGAAGTCACCGCGGCGTAGGAATTCATGCGCTTGCGCGTGGGCAGTTCAAAACCCATTGCAAGGATTACGTCGCTGCCCTCCTTGATCGCCACATCGATGGGCAACGGGTTCGACACCGCGCCATCCACCAGCAGTTTATCGCCGATCTTGACCGGTGGAAATACCATCGGGATCGCCGAACTGGCCCGCGTCACATCGACGATTTTTCCAGAGGAAAAGACCACCGCTTCGCCGCTGTACAATTCGGTTACCACCACGTAAAGGGGCATGATCGTGTCGTCGAATGTTTTCTCTCCAAACGCCGCTGCGAGTCGGTCCAGCATCACTTTGTCGTCCACCAGTCCGCTGGCTTCAGTGAAACGCGCCTCTCCGGCCATCGCGGCGCGCAGGTTGTGGGTATAGCCTTCGACAATGTCGGTTTTATACAGGTCAACGGTCAGGGATTGGGCCGTTTCCGTATCCCAGCCAAGCGCGATGCTGGCGGCATATAAACTTCCGCCGCTGCACCCAACCGACATGTCCACTTGAATCCCTTCGCGTTTCAAGGCGCGCATCAACCCAAGCGACGCCGCGCATAAAATACTTCCCGAACCAATGACAATCGATAGTCGTTTTTTCATTTTGCTGTCTTTATATTCGGAGTGCAGATTTCAGTCCGCTTTTGCCCGGAAAGATGGCAGACTGAAATCTGCGCTCCAAGTTCTGATCTACAATGGAGAGTTTTTTTTCTACCGTACATTTTAATCTTTTACCGCGAAGAAGCGAAGAACGCAAAGTTTTTTTAAGGATTTTCTTGGTTTTCCTCGCTATCTTGGCGGACTTCGCGGTGAGAATTCTTGATTTGTACGGTAGCAAAGTTTTTTTTAGAAATTCCACAAAGCGTCCTGTTAAATGTTCAATAACTTGCGGATATAGGGAATCTGCGCTTCCGTGGCTTTTTCACCCTGATCGAGCACGTACGGAATCTGATCGGTATCGAACAGGCGGATCGGACGGTCGAACTCCGGGAAGATCGGAATGATTTCGGCGTGATGCGCGGCGTTGTGAAACGCGAAATTCGAGTGATACAGGCTGTTGGTCATAATGCCGTTGATGTGAAAGGCGTAGCGGCTGATGGACTTGACCTGTGTGGGCAGGGGAGACTGGAAACCCATTGCCAAAATCACCTCTGCGCCCTCCTTGATGGCGACATCCACGGGCATGGGGTTGGAGGCCGAGCCGTCGATCAGCGTGCGCCCGCCGACTTTGTGCGCGCTCCACACAAACGGAATCGCGATGCTGGCGCGAATGGCGTCCACAAGCTTGCCTTCGGCCAGCGTGACCATTTCACCACTGTAAAAATCGGTGGCCATGATGGTCAACGGGATTTTTGTGTCGGCAAATGTTTTTTCGCCATATACCTGATTCAAACGACCAAGCATCAACTTGTCGGACACCATTCCAAAAGTATCGCCAAAATTGAACAGCGACGGAAACACAGCCCCGAGGATGCCGTTCCAGTTTCGTTTAAGGGTGACATCCTTGTTCCATAACCTGGCGGTGTATTGAATGCATTCGTCCAGCGTAAAGCCGAGCGACATGGTGGACGCATACAGGCTCCCGCCGCTGCATCCCACAAGCATGTCGATGGGAATACCGGCGCGGTCGAGTGATTTCCACAAGCCAAGGGCCGCGGCGCATTTTACCGAGCCGGAGCCGATCACAAGGGCAACGCGGGGTTTCTTCGTTTTGGGCATGGTCAATCACCGAAACTTGCAAGCGCATCCTGCACGGTGGGAAAGATCTTCACGATGTTATGAAAGCCCGCCATCTTCAACAGTTTGTCTATGGCGGGTTGCGGGCAGGCAAGGCGGAAGTCGCCGCCGGCGGCGCGGGCTTCTTTCACACTTGCAAGGATGGCCCGCAGGCCGGCGCTGCTCATGAACTCGACATTGCTGAAATCCGCAACGACATCCGGGTGCCCGTCGTGAATGTGTTTGTTGAACGAAGCGGTAATCTCCGCCGCGGTCAACGCGTCGATGGTGCCGGAGACGGCGAGCACGTCGATCTTTCCGGGGGTGATGGTAATTTCCATGTGCGATTCTCCTCTGCCTGCTAATTATTGACATAGTTCGCGAGCAGTTGCACTGCTGACGAAACACTGAATTATAAAGACTACTGTCACCTTATGCGCTTGATAATCCTCGTTACGTTGCCCGTTGCCGCGCTTTCATATTGAATATCATCCACTGACATATGAACGAAGAACAAGCCCAGCCCGCCGACCTCCCGTTCTTCAACGCTGGCAAGCGGATCGGGCGCGGGAGGCTCGGCCGGCTCGAAGGCGTGGCCGAAATCGGTGATCTCGACAACGACCCTTTCCTTTTCCACATCCACATTCAGCACGACCGAGCCGGGATCCATGTCTTTATAGCCATGCATAATGATATTCGTGCAAAGTTCGTCCACCGCAAGTTGCAGGTCGTATAGCGCTTCGCCGGTCAACGCATCGCGGCATGTGGATTTGACCTGTTCGCGGAATTTCGGCAATGACTCCAACTCGGCAGAGAGGGTGATTTGGGAGGATTGTGTCATGGGCTCTCCTATTCCTAATAGGTGGCGTTCGGGTATGTGTGTACGCCCGCATGTTTACCGACCTGTTTCACCATGCGCAATTTGTCCCAATTGGTTTCAAGAACGTCGAGAATGCCGTCATGAATGGCCCAGGCGCGGCCCCGCACGCTATTGTGTTGATCGACCTTGCGAAACGCGGAGTTATCCAACGCTTTATATAACGCGCCGCCGGGTTGAAATTCGCGCTGGATGTCGTCCATCAGTTTATGTCCGCGCACGTAGGCGAATCCGCGCTTTTCGAAGACCCATGCCGAAGCATAGGTAAGCGGCTCGAGGAAATACGCCCGCTGGCCGATCTCCGCAAAAAATGTTTCGATGTGCTCGAATACCAACTTGGACGCGGATAAACTATTGCGCACCTGCCCCGGCGCGAGACCGGCCTCCTTCGCCCGCGCTTCCTGCTCGACGTTTCGATTGATCGTCCCCAAAAAAGTGGAGTCTCCCTTTGAATCTTTGTCTGTGTCGAAGCGCGGGGAATTGGGGTCATTGAGCAGGATCAGGTTCAGGTCGATTCCGTTGAGGTTGTTATCGGCGAGTTCGAGGGTAAAGAATTCGTCGTCGGTGGAGGACGATGCCTGCGCCGAGATCAACACCTTTTCGGTCCCTGCTTCGGCTTTCAGGAAGACTCTTTGCTCTTTGTCACCGCCAAGCCAGGTGATGGGGTCCACGCCGAAACGGGTCAACAACGAAGCGGGAATCAGTGCGCGATACACGCGACGTTTGATGTTTTCGGGAAGGTTATTCAATTGCTTGATGGTGAAGGGAAGAGTCGGGTCGCCTTCCAAAAGGGAAAGGGTAATGCCTCCCAAATTTGGGACGACCGGCCCAGGGGCGGACTTGCGTCGAAAGAAGACTTGCATGGGGGGATTATAAGGGATGATGGAGAAAGATTGAAGAATAAAATTGTACGAAGTGTAATATCCTGCCGCGCCCGGCGCAAACTGAAGTTTGCGGTACGTTTGCGGTACGCGTTGTGCTACGGGATATACACTTCGCAAACTTCCGCGCTGATGTCGCAGCGGGCAACTTCTTCTTTCAGGTATAACACGCGGAATTGAACCGAGCCTTCTTTTGGATTCCAGAAGAATAATATGCGGTCTTCGTCCTTGCGCGGCTGGACGATGCTGACATACCCGCGCTGGCAATCGGGTGGGGAGATGTAAGGCGGGTCCTCATCGCCGTAGATTTTTATGCTCACGCAATATTTCGGCGGCAGGGAAGTGAACTGGTAGTTTTCCCAAAGATGGCCGGAGAAGGCATCGGTGAGGGCGCCGGTCGAATCGAGTCTTTCGAATTTGAAGGCCGACAAACTGCGCTTTTCGCCGGAGCGATTCAGCATGTGAAAACTTGTCTCGTTCCAGAACAAAGTGAAATGAAACCCGTTTGGATACCTGACCGTCGGCGCGCCGGCAATGGGAGTGGATGTCGATGTGGGCGCGACGGTGAAGGCAAGAGTCGGCGCAAGGGTGGGGGAGGCGGGTAACTCGGTGGCCGTTTGCGCCTGCGTAAATGCCAATGCAGGTGTAGACGTTGCAATGGCCGGAATCAAAGTCGGCGATGCGGGCGGTTTTGTGGGAACCGACGATGTACGGGTCGGCAGGGGAGTGGCCGAGGCGGGGATCAAGGTCTGGGTTGGCTGGGCAGGCTTCTCCGTCGAAGGAGGCGCGGAGGTCGCGAAGCGGGTCGAGGCGGGGGAAAGGCCTGGGGCGAAGAATCCGCTTTTCGCGGCGTACCAGCCTCCAATCCCCAATAAAAGAAGAAGAGGAACGATCAATCCCCATTTGATTTTTTGCGGCAAACCACCTGCGGCGCGAATCGTTGCGGGAAGTTTGCCGGGCTCCTGAAGTTTTTTGCCTTTCGATTTTGGCGCGTCGCGTTTTGTGATTTGCTCAACCGAGAGGTTGCTGCGCCGGATGGTCGGCACACCGACGGGCAATGGCGGCAGGGGCATCTTCGGCGATGACCCTGTGGATTTGAGGGCATCGTCGAGCGCGGCCATTAATTTTGCGCCGGTCTGGTGGCGGCCTTTTGGATTTTTTTCCAGCGCCTTCAGAATCACATTTTCAACTTCAGGTTGGATTTGCGGGTTGATACTGCGCAGTGACGGCGGCGGCTGCGAGATATGTTGCAACGCAATGCTCGCCGGCGACGGATCGTCGAACGGGACGGCGCCCGTCAGCATTTCATACAGGATGATTCCCAGCGAGTAGAGATCGGACTGCGGAACCGCGTCCGCCGACCTTCGAGCCTGTTCGGGCGAAATGTAGTGGGGCGTGCCGAAGATGCTTCCCATCGACCCATCGCGGACGTCGAGCGCCATCCCAAAATCGCCGAGCAGGACGCGCCCGTCGTTTGCGAGCAACACGTTGGAAGGTTTGATGTCGCGATGAATGACGCCGTGACGGTGGGCGTAGTCGAGCGCGCCTGCCACCGCGTTGCCGATGCGCAGAATGTCGGCAATGGGCATTAATTCGTTGTCTTCCGCATACATCTCCATCACGGTGGCAAGGTCGTTGCCGTCGATATATTCCATCACGAAATAGGAAAATCCCTGCGCTTCGTCGGCGTAATAGATTTGAATTAAATTTTCGTGCCGCCATTTCGCCATCATACGGGCTTCGTTCACGAAGCGTGTGGCGTAGGCGGGATCGTTTCGATAACGTTTGTCGATGACCTTGATCGCCACCGGCCGCTGGAGTTTGATATCCTGTCCGTAATAGACAGACGCCATGCCGCCCTGCCCGATCAGGCGTTCGACGCGAAAATTTGCAAGTTGTTGTCCGATCAATGGGTCTTTCATGGGTTGGATGATGTCTGCTTTCTGGTTTTGTCCCTGTTCTCCCCGCAGTTCAACTGCGGGGAGAACGAGGCTGCGTTTCGCGGCTGGCAAGCGTGATGCGCGAAAGATCGCGGATATAGGCGTTGAAGCCTTCGGCGTAAGCGTCTAGATAATCTTGCGTGATCAGGTTGGCAAGGTCCTTGCGCCCGATGGACAATAATGAAGCGACATGCGGGCGGAAGTCGCGCAAGTGGATGCGCATGATTCCGCGCGAGTCGGTGAGCACGCCCCAGGCAAGTTGCTTTTGGGCGTTATCGTCCTTTGCGGTGCTGAAGCGTGTGAGCGCGCTGGCCGGCGCCACCGCGCCGACATTCGAAAATACTTCGCGCCCTTTGATCAGGTTGTTCAACAGGCCAAAGCGTTCGGGAATTTTATCCAGAATGTGCTGGAGGGGAAGGGGCAAATGGGCAAGCAGTTTGATCGCGCCCACGCTGGCGCTTTCGCCCTGAATGGCGATCTCCTTGGCTTTGCCGAGAATCGTCCCCACGCCGGCCAGTGACGCGAGATACAGTTTCCGCGATTTCTCGAAGACCGAATACAACGTTGCGCGATCCGCTGTAGATTCTTCATAAGCGGCGAGCAGTTTTAGCGTTTGCGCATGCTGACTGAGCAGGTTCAATTCGGCGAGCGGAATTTCCATATTAAGTGGATACACCCGTTCGCGCGGATACTTGAGGCTGGCATCCATCGGAATCAGAATCGCAGGGTTGGTGCGGCTTGCCTCTTCCACCAGCTGGCGGATGGATGCGGCGATATCGGGTTTTGTCTCTGCAAGTTTTATGATTTCGTCGAGTAAGGCCTGCGAAGGCCTGTATGTTACCGCATGGATGGCGCGGTACAAAACCAGCAGGTCGTTGATGGTGAGTTGGAGCAGGTCGTTTCGCTGTTTAAACTGCTTTCGCAGGGACATGCATTCTTTGAGGTTGACCTTGTCTGTCTCTGCGCCTGTTTCGGCGGAAATGTGCGGAGCCTGCTGAACGAGATTGATATCCGTTGGTTGCAATTGCAGGGTGAGAGATGTGTAGATGCGCGTTTCCGCCGGAGTGGGGGAGGGGAGCATGCTCAAATACCGCGCCCACGATAACGCTTCATTGGTCATGATTTCAGATAGCGCTGTGCCCCACGCGCCGTCGAAAAAGATGTGCGACTGGTCGAAGACGATGGTTTCGCCGGTGTCGAAGATCGTCAGCGCGTGAGAGCCGATTCCACGTTCAGCCTGGCGCAGTTCTGAAAGCGGCAACGACCGTGCCCGTTCGTCCGCAGAGATGAGGATCGGCGCAAAACGCAGATTATCGAGATCGTTCACCAACATGGGGTTTAGTTTTGTCCGCAGTTCCGGCAGGCTTGCGCGTTTGACCTTTGCCAGCGACGCGATCTGCGAAGGCGAAGAAAACGGAGAGGCAAGCAGCGCCGCGACCTGCGCCCGGGCAGAGATCACATCCAGCGGTTTGGTCGAGCCGGGATCGCAGGCGGAGAAGAGGTAATAACTGTCGCGGTGGATGATTCCGATTTGCGCGTCGGCGAGATCGAAGGGGACGCGGGTCTCGCCGTATATGCCGGGATCGAGATAGGCCAGGATCGACATCTGCCGCAGATAGGCTTCGAGATCGCGCTCCTCCAACAGTTTGAGTTTCGACTGCCAGCGTTCGTTCTCCGCAGTGGGAAACGACTCGAGATTCTTTTTCAGAAATTGATCGAATTTATAACGGCGATAGGCGGGGTACTCATAGTCCGCACCATCCTCTTCGCGCCGGTAGGGGAGTTTGGACTGCCAATCGCGGTGCAATCGTTTTGCGCGCGCCGGACTCGATTCTTCCAGTGTGGAAATGGAAACGCGTTCCCGCCATTCATTTTCCAGCAGGGCATTGTATTGATGCAGGCAGGTTACCGCTGCCATCAGCCATGCGGTCAGGCGGTCGACGGCGTGGAGGCTGATATTGTGCTGGCGAAGCAGGGTGTCGAATCCGTGCGTTTCGTTTGTGTGACGGGCGGTATCTTCGCGCAAGGCGTAGCCGGCATAGAACTGCCACACGCCTTCGGGGAAGGCGGTCTGCGGATCTTTTCCTGCAAGTTTGAGCAGGTTCTGGTATCCCCAAATCACGGCGGCGGGCCCGGCGAAGACCGCGCCATATACAGCGGAGTCCATGATCTGCTCGATGCCGCTGAACAGGGCGTTCACGTCCTGCTGCATCTTTTGCATGGGAATGCGGCGGCC
>JACPVD010000341.1 GCA_016191895.1 Chloroflexota bacterium
CTGCGCCCGCGATTTCGTCATCCCCGCCTTGAACTATTATCAACTGCTCCCCGATACCGGCGCCGTGCAAGTGACCATTCCCGCGCAAAAGGCGGGTTCAACTTTGTTCTTTACCTGCTCGATGGGCATGTACACCGGGCAGATTGTATTTGAGTAAACAGGAGAATTCATGATCAAAAAAACCTTTCGCGTCGAAGACATGACCTGCTCCAACTGCGCCATGAAACTCGAATCCCTCGAAGATGATCTCGATGGAGTTAAAGAAATCAACGCCAGTTATCACAAACTGGAAATGGTCGTTGAATATGACGAATCGAAACTCACCGATGAGCAGATTATAGAAGCCGTGAAAAAGAAGGGTTATCAGGCGGTGGCGGCGCAGGAAAAGTAAAATAATGACAGCAAACGCGCAGGTTTGCGCGTTATTTGCTTGTCGCCGTGTCGAGCATCGCTTCGCAGGCGCGTTTTGCAAGCGGCGCATTATCTTCCTCGAGCGCGACAACCACAACCAGCGGTGCGCCGCTCCAGTTGGGCAATGTTCCTGCAAGGCACCATGAGATCGAAGCATCAGCACTGTTTACTTTGCTGAAATGATTCCAATACGGTTTGTCTTCGAGGACGAAGGACAGGGCCGCATCATTCGCCGCCGACGCTTGAACTGCCTCAACAGGCGGACTTGTCGCTGAGAGCGTCACCCACCCCTGCTCGCGCGTATTCACCGCTGAAGCGATGGTGGCCGTCGGCGAAGTTCCGTCATTGCTCAACGCCGCCGCGGCCATGATCGCCTGCAATGGGCTGACTCTCAATTCTTTGGTAAGTTGATTCCCCGCATCGAACGTCGCGGGCATATCCAACTGTGGCAATTGATACAACCCAAGCCTCTCGTAAAACGAAGTCAACTCCGCCTCTGTCGCTGGCCGTTTCCCAAACTCTGCACGGACGAGAGGTAAAAGTGCCGCGCCGACCGGGTATAGCCCCTGCGTTGCGCGATTCAACAGTGGCGCAGACTCATCTTCCGCAAGTGCGTCACCTTCGTCGTCAAGTTTGTTTGGGTCGTACGTGGGGTGCGATGCCATCGCGAGAATCTCGCCAGTCTCCGCGTTCATCAAAATCACTGCGCCGGTATGTTCGCCGAGCAACTCGTCGGCCCTGGATTGCAGGTCAAGGCTCAGGCTGAGACGCACATCTAAACCGGGTGGGGGAGTGCCGTACGCAAGTCGATTCCAAAAGATGAGGCTGGCGGGATGTCCCTGCAGGCCGCGCAGATAATCATCCAATGTTGCTTCGAGGCCGCCCTGGCCGTAGACCGGGTGTGTGTAGCCGGTGATGGGCGCAAGGTTGGGGTAGAGATATACGCGCCGATAACTTCCGCTTTCGCCTTCGGTGATGTTGATGGGACGGTTGTTCCTGTCCATGAGATCGCCGCGGGGAACGTAACGGTCTGCTATCGCGCGGCGCGGGTTGTCGGTGCGGTTGAGCAAATCTCCTCCGCGGACGACAGCCCACCATGCGGTACCCATTGCACTGGCGGCAAGCCCGAACGCAAGAATTCCCGCAAGAATGGAATATGGTTTTGCGTCGGGTAACGGAGCGGGCTCAGAATCTTCTGTGTTGCTGATGACGAGCAAAATATACAACGCGATGAAGGATGTCAATAAAGAAGAACCACCGTAGGAGACAAACGGCAAGGTAACCCCGGTCAACGGGAGCAGGCGCAGGTTGCCGCCGATGATCAGCAAACTCTGGATTCCGAGATACGTCACCACGCCGGCCGCGAGATAACGGCGGAATCGATCCACGGCGCGCAGGGAGGCGATCAAGCCCCGGGCGAGAATCAGCCAGATGAGGCCGAGCAGGCCCAATGTCCCGGCCAGACCCGTTTCTTCCGCTATCGCCGCGTAGATAAAATCCGAAATCGCAACCGGCACGAGTCGCGGACTTCCCAGCCCGGGGCCGCGTCCGAACGTGCCGCCGTTTGCGACAGCCAACAACGACTGCACAATTTGATACGATTGCCCCGCAGGGTCGGCCCAGGGATTCAACCAGCCCTCCACGCGGATACGAATGACGCCGATGAAAAAATATCCGACTACCAGCGCAAGCGATAGAAGAAGAACTGTGCCGATGAGTATCCGCCGTTTGCCTGTGGCGATGAAAATGATCAGGGTGAAAATAAAAACAAAGATCGAAGCTGTGCCGAGATCGCGCTGGACGAGTAACAACAACAGCGATACGCCGGTGACGGCCAGTGTCGGCGCGAGCAATGCGCTTCGCGATGTTAAGCGGATGCCGGCGCGGCCTGCGAGATATGCGGAAAGGTAAACGACCAGCAATAATTTCAGCGGCCCAGAGGGTAGAAAATAAACGCCGCAGCATCCAAGCCACAATCGGGGCCCTGCGCCAAGCGGGTTTGTGCCAAGAAGCAGCGTGAGCGCGGTGATGAAAAGTCCGCTGGTCAGCAGGATATATTTATACCGCCTGAGAAAAAAAAGATTTTGCGGGGTATATAATGCGAGAATGAAAACGACAACGCCCACGCCCAGCCAGATGGTTTGACGCAGGCCGAAGGATTCGTCGAGCCGCCAGATGGTGAGCAGACCCCATCCGCTGAGCAACGCCGCGGCAGGCAGGAGATAGGGGTCGCGTTCGGGCAGGTGTTTGATGGTGGCGCGATGCGCGATATAAATTAAGACCGACCATGCGGTGAAGCCGATCCAATGCGCGAGACGATAA
>JACPVD010000342.1 GCA_016191895.1 Chloroflexota bacterium
ACCCGACATTGCTTCCCCCGGTCACGCATCTTGAAATATGGGCGGGGAACGACCTGCAATACTCCTCGTTCACCACACAGTTGTTTTGGGTCTTCAATCAAGCCGTCCCTGCGTGGCTGTGCATTTTGCTGATCATGAATGAGTTTGTGATTGCAAAACGCTGGTCGAGTAGAGCGAGCGAACTCCCCGCTCGTATCGAGACCAGGCCAATAGAGCAACCTATTCATCGGGAGATTGCTTCGGGCATAGTGCAAGAGCGCCCTCGCAATGACGAAAAAGTTTTTATCTGGGCGTTGTCGTTTTTCTTTGCGCCGCTCGTGTCGATCGGGTTGTTTCCATATTTGATCGTTGAAATTTTCAGTCAAACGGGTTTCAGTGAACTGCGAGACGATTCCGGAGCGCGGACTTCAATCCGCGATTGGTTAGATTTCAAATCCCTTCGCCTTGACATTCTCTTCGCCGCCGCAATCGTCTTTCTCCTTTCTTATTTCTTCTTCTCCTCCAACACCGCCGCGCAGGAACGCGGGTTGCAAGCGATTGCAATCAAGGATTGGATTCCATTCTTCCTGATCGACGGCGGTATCTTCTGGCTGTTGCTGGCGAAAACCAAATGGCGCGACCCGCGCTGGGCGTTGACCGGAATTCTTCTGCTGGCGATGCCGTTTATTCAGTTCGGCAATGGCCGCGACTTTGTCATGCGCGCCTCGATCGCGCCGTTGTTTTATCTCATGGTCATGGTCACTGAACGCATCCTTCACAAAAATACGCCCCGCTTTTTACTGATCACTGTTTGCTTATTACTTCTTCTCGGTTCTCTCACCCCGCTCTACGAGATCAATCGCTCCGTTACGCGGACGTATGAATATTATTTTGTTTTGGATGAAAGCCAACGCGCCCAGCCGAACGTTGAGCCTGCGACTCGTCTCGAAAAAGGAATCGCGCCCGAAAAGGAACACCCCAACGCCATTCTCGCCGACGATGTTTACACACTGCGCTTTATGAAGGATAAACTCTCGAAGAATTTCATTGCGAATGTCAGGCAGTCGTTTTATTATCGATACCTGTCGCCCCGTTGATTTAAAATCCAAAAAGGAAACTCCACATGACCGAACATCCATTCCCCCCAAATCCGCAGGCCTTTAACACAATGGTCTGGGACATCGTCCGCAAGATTCCGCGCGGCAGAGTCGCTTCGTATGGGCAGATCGCAAAAATGATTCCGTTGCCCGCCGGCGTGGATGGCGAAACCTATTTGGAATTTGGCGCGCTTTGGGTAAGCGGCGCAGTGGCAAGTTGCCCCGATGATGTGTCGTGGCAGAGGGTGATCAACTCGAAGGGCGAGATCAGCGAGCGAAACGGATTGGAAGCCCGCAGGCATAAACTCCTGCTTGAAGAGGAGGGCGTTGTGGTTGGTGTAAGAGGCCGTGTAGACATGAAGAAATTCGGCTGGAGCGGCAAAATAAAATAAGGAGTTTTTATGCCATCATTCGCATCCCCTCCCAATCAACAGGCGTATTACGAACAGGTTTGGAATATTGTCCGCCTGATTCCGTTTGGCAAAGTCGCCACGTATGGGCAGATCGCCAAAATGATTCCGCCGCCGGTTGGCGTGGAGATCGAAACCTACGTTGCTTTCTCCCCGCGCTGGGTGGGCGGCGCGATGGCAAACTGTCCCGATGACGTGCCGTGGCAGAGGGTCATCAACTCAAAGGGCGAGGTCAGCCAGCGCGGCGGCGACGGCGCAAACCGACAGCGGATTCTGCTCGAAGGGGAAGGCGTGGTATTCGATGAGAAGAACCGCGTTCCGTTGAAAAAGTATGGATGGCAGGGCCCGCAGAGCGGGCCGATTCAGGAGTCGATGTTTTGAATCCTTCCCTTGAAGTGCAAGACCTGGGCATGATCGAATACGAATCCGCATGGAAATTACAGGATGAATACGCAATGGAGATCGCGGAGGGAAAACGGCCGCCGACTCTTTTATTGCTGGAGCATCCCCACGTGTATACGTTTGGACGGAAAGGCCACGCCGAAAATTTGCTCTGGGACGAAGCGCAGTTAAAACAAAAAGGCGTTTCCGTTCACTGGGTCGATCGCGGCGGCGATGTCACCTATCACGGGCCGGGGCAGTTGGTGGGGTATCCGTTGTTGCCGTTGGGCGGAGTCCAAAGACTCCCGTCTTTGGACTTGCAAAGTCAGGAGACTTTGCACTCCGTTCCACGCGCTGATTACGTCGGCTACATTCGCAGGTTGGAGAAAACGCTTATCGCGGCGTTGATGCGTCTCGGTGTGGCGGCAGGCCAACGGTCCGGTCTGACCGGGGTATGGGCGCAGGCGGACGTCTATTCACGCTGTCCCCGCTGCCGTCCCGAAGACAAACATAAGCCGGCGAAGATTGCCGCAATCGGTGTCAAGGTGGATGCGCGCGGGGTGTCACGTCACGGCTTTGCTTTGAACGTGAATCCGCAAATGGAATATTGGGATGGAATTGTGGCGTGTGGGTTGAGCGAGCCGATCGTTTCGCTGGCAGACCTGCTCGACCCTGCCCCTTCGATGGAACGGGT
>JACPVD010000363.1 GCA_016191895.1 Chloroflexota bacterium
AATTCGACAGGGACGCGTCCGCGCACCGCGAGGCGGACGTCTTCGAGCATCTGTCCCATGTTCATCTCGACGACGAGGAACGCGCTCGCGCGACCCGCGAGTTGGTCCAGCGCCTGATAAGGAAACGGGCTGACGGCCACCGGGCGGAACAATCCGACCTTGATGCCCTGCGCGCGCGCGGCGCGGACAGCCGAAAGGGCGATGCGTCCTGCGGTGCCAAAACCGACGACGACAAACTCGGCGTCTTCCAGGAAATATTCCTTGTAGCGGATTTCGTTGGCCTGCACTTCCTGCCAGCGTTTCAACAGGCGGAAGTTGATGACTTCTTCATCGGGGGGATTGATATA
This sequence comes from Chloroflexota bacterium, assembly GCA_016191895.1. Taxonomy (GTDB): domain Bacteria; phylum Chloroflexota; class Anaerolineae; order Anaerolineales; family Villigracilaceae; genus Villigracilis. Next base: position 348 of record JACPVD010000363.1, read on the forward strand.
AATCGAGGTAAGGATGCGGCGTTCGCGATTCAGCGCGCCGTTGGTGGCCCATTCGAAATCCTTGCGGAGGATGGGTTTCATCTCCGGCATTTCGGCAGGTTCCATCATTTGCCCCACCGACCCGTCGAGGATGACCATGGCGACCATGCGATATTTTTCGGCGAGGTCGAAGGAGAGCACGGTGAGGTCAATGGCTTCCTGCACCGAGGCGGGCGCGAGCACAATACGCGGATAGTCGCCGTGTCCGCCGCCGTGGACGGCCTGGTTGTAATCGCTTTGCGCCGGTGCGATATTTCCAAGACCGGGGCCGCCGCGCATCACGTTGACCAGCACCGCGGGGATTTCTGTGCCGGCGATGTACGAGATGCCTTCCATCATCAGACAGACGCCCGGGCTAGACGAGGTGGACATGACGCGCACACCCGTGCACGCCGCGCCGTAAACCATGTTGATGGCGCCCAGTTCAGATTCGGCCTGCACGAAAGCGCGCCCAAGTTCGGGCATGCGCCGCGAGAGGTATTCGAGGATCTCGGTCTGAGGCGTGATCGGGTAGCCGAAGTAGGCTTCCAGTCCCGCGCGTACCGCAGCCTCGGCGATGGCTTCGTTGCCTTTCCATAATTCTTTGGGCATAAGTATTCTCCAATAATTTCTACCGCGAAGCATGCGCAGGTCGCTAAGGCTCTTGGGAAAGAAGGAAGAGGAAGGAAGCCTTCGCGCTCTTTGCGGCCTTAGCGGTTAGATCATGCTGTGACGGGAAGCGCGGCCTTCGTGATTTCGCGGTAGACCGTGATGGCCGCATCGGGACAGACCAGAGCGCAGATGGCGCACCCCGTGCAACCGTCCTTGAAGGTGTGAGCGGGGTGGTAGCCTTTCGGGGTAAGCCGGGTCATGTCCAGCTCCATCACCCCTTGCGGGCAGGCGCTGATGCAAAGTTCACAACCCTTGCAATACTTGTCGCTGACTTCGATCCAGCCTTTTACAGCCATTGTTTCACCTTATTCGAGTTATTCGAGAAGTTGGAGACAATTTAGCGAAATACTCGTCAGCCTGATTATGTCCGTTTCGGCAAATAGCGAGTAGTGCCATGCGTCATAAAGGGGGGTGCCGAATATCATCCGTTTTGGAACGGCGCTGCGGAAGAAAATGGCCGCTGGGCAGATCTGTATCCTTTTACGCCAGCTCCTTGCGCTTTCTTCCTACCCTCGACGAGTCTACGTTTCAACCTGACTTCCTGACGGTCAGAGATAGCAAGCCAGATGAATCAAAAATCGGAACGCGATGTCCCGATTTTTGATTTATTTCATTGCTGCAACGCCTATACCGGGCGGACTTTTTTCTTCGGTTCGTTGCCCGGAATGCTGGCTTTACGCGCTTCCTGCTTCATGCGGCGGATGTGTTTGCGTTTTCCCCGGCCAACCCGCCTGGGTTTATTCTTGTCTGATGTAGCGTTCATTGATTGTGATCCTTATTCGGTCAGTGACTTGGGATTTGGCTTAGGCTGTATTCTTGTTCTTTGTTTCGTACTCAGCCCAGAGCCTGCCAATCTCCTCGCGGGCTTTTTGACGGGTGTACCCATATTTCACCTGAAGCATGGTGACGAATTTGTCGAACTTCACTTCCGCCTTGTCCACTTTGTTCAGATCGTGATCCGCCATCAGACTCCACCATGAAGTGGATTCTCCTCGGATCAGGTTCCATTTTTCCTCGAATATCGTTTTGTTCATGATGCAATTCTCCTCATCTCTAAAAACCGTTTCAAGGCGACTGCTCAGGCAGCGCTCTTCGGTGCTTCGGAATCATTGGGAGTTTTCGTGATTTTGTTTACAGACGACTGTCCGCTTCCCCGCCGGGCAAAACAAAATTTGCAAACTCTTTAACCATCCGGTGATCGGAGTTCATTGTACTACGTACTGTGGAAAATACTAGTGCCGGCTGATTTTCCTTTTCTCCCCGGCCCGCTTTCGCACGGTGACAATCATCCCGCCCGCGATCAAACTCTCCCGCCTTCGCAATCTGTGAATTGCAGATTTATTGGTTTCGGTCTTTGTCCGTGTCAGCCCCGCGTTCGTTTTTGCGTATATTGACATGGATGCCAAGGTGGTTTGCCACCGCTCGTTCCTGTCCGGATCGCCCGCCATGCGGAAGATTCAGTCTTCGTGGGGAGCCATTAATTCCTTCGATCACCATTGTGGAAGATTCGCCTCCGCCAAGGTTCATGGCATTAAAGGCGCTAAATTTATGCATCAGATTGGCAAGGTCTGACAATGCGGCTCCTTCGCCGTGATCTGGTTGACGACTGTCCACAACAACCAGTATTAAGAAACGGCCATTTTTACTTAAACCAACCGCGGTTCGGGAGATTACGGATTCGTCGGTGGGAAGACTTTCTTCGATCTTTCCATTATTAATCAGCATTTGTGTCCCGGACAGGGCATTGTAAACATCACCGGGCTGTGCATTGAATGTTACTTCATTATCCCTGCTGATATATAGAACCGGTTGGTTTTTGTTGAGCTCGGAATAAATATTTCCGCAGGAGGCGGCAAATCCATTTGGCTTTACCGGGCTGCAATTCGCCGGGGATGGATTCCCGGATGTATCGGGAGGTTTACTGGTAAAGCCG
>JACPVD010000364.1 GCA_016191895.1 Chloroflexota bacterium
CGAGCGAAGAGAAATCTTGGGCAACGCCAAAAAGATTTCTCGAAATGACAATCGAGAATGAGCAGGCTGATATCGCCCCAAAGGCTTGTCCTGAGCCGAAGGGATGAAAAATGGGGTCCAAAAAGGGCGCGTGATGCCGCGCGGGCATCTCCAGGCTTTTGAGCGGAGTCGAACGTCAGGAGGCGTTCGACTCCGCTCAAACCTATTTTCAGGACAGAATCTTGAAATGACCTTTTATTCCGAGTAACGCAAATTGCCTTACAAATTGTTACCCTGACCACGAAGGGTCTCTGAGACAATCGTAGAGATGCTTCGCTACCGCTCAGCATGACATCTAAGAGTGTTAGGCAATTAAAGTTGCCCTGAATAAAAACCTCTGTAAACGATGCCTGATTCTGTTTAACCAGCCTCTGCCTTCTCTGCGGCGAGTCTCGTGATCACCTGCTCCGAAGTCATCACCTGACCGTACGATCTCAACGCCGCCATAAACGCCTTGTGGACATGGTCAGCCGGGACAATTGTGCCGTTAAATTCCAAATCGCGCGTGGCGCAGGCGTCTTCCGCGATCCATAACTGGAAACCGAAATCGGCGGCGGCGCGGGCGGTGGCATCCACACACATGTGGGTCATCATGCCGGTGATGACGACACGCTCCGCGCCCCACTCTTTGAGCATCTCCAACAAGTTCGTTTCGCGGAAAGAGTTGGGATAATGTTTATAGACAATGGGCTCGCCCTCAAAATGTGCGGTCACATCATGGATATCAGATCCTTCCGTACCTCTTACAAAGAAAGAGGCATCGGGTTTGAGCGAGATATGCTGGATATGAACATGATGCCCACCATGCTCACGGAAACATTGCAACAAACTGTAAGCTTTCTTCCCCGCTTCAAGCGGATTGACCAATTCCATTTTGCCGCCGGAGAAGTAGTCTTTTTGAATATCAATAACGAGCAGGGCTGTTTTCATCTGGTCCTCTGGTTTGCCGCGGATTAAAGGGGTGGGATTTTTCTGAGAAAGTCGTCTGCCTGTTGTTTGAGGTGGAGTTTGTTTGCCGTTGTAGAAACCCGTTCGAAATCGGCTTTTGCTTTTTCGGCTTCGTTCAATTCGAGGCGCGCCATGCCCCGCCCGAGGTAGACCCGCGCCTCCCTCGGGTTGGCTTCGATGGCGCGGGTGAACAAACCCTCAGCGGAGGTAAAGTCCTGGTTGGCGAGGCAGGCTTCGGCGAGTCCCTGAAGCGCGAGGGGGTGGCGGGGATTCCGCTCGAGGATGCGTCCATAAAAATCCCGCGCCCAATCCAGGTTTTCTTCATAAAGCGCCTGGTTGACGTCCACCATCACCAGGGAGTCGTCGGGGGAAATTCCAACTGCGGTGTCCTGATCGGCGTGGGCGGCTTCCAGGTCTCCGAGGCGAAAGTGCGCCAGGGAACGGACGAGGTAAAAGAACGGCATACGCGATTGAAGCGAGACGGCTTTGTTGAAATTTTCGAGGGCGGGCTGGTATTCGCCGCTTTCAAGCAGGAGCGAAGCCCGGTCAAAATATGGGACAGACCAGCCGGGGTTGAGCGCCTGCGCCTGCGCAAAACGATCGAGCGCGGCTTCGTATTCCTTGCGCAGGAGGTGGAGTTCGCCGCGCATTTCGACGGCGAACATGTGGCTTTGATTCAATTTCAAGGCGCGTTCCACATCGGCGATGGCGCGTTCGGTCTGCCCGATGGCAAGGCGGCAGGCGGCGCGCGCCACATAGAGATTGACGTTCCGCGGGGAGCGGTCGATGTCGCGCGTATACATCTGCGCCGCGCGTTCGTAGTCTCCGCTTAAGAAATGATATGCCGCGCGATTGAAAAGCCGGGCAAGGCCAAGGCTGGCGGTCTTGAAGAAGGCGCGGTTCAACGTGCTGATGGAAAACGCGATGGGGATGCAAAATACCAGCAGAATATAGTCTTCGGTAAACAGGGCAAAGCCGAATAGAAGCGCCAGGATCGGAACGCCGACGATCAGCGTGATGCGGTCAGCGTTCGTCCTGCCGAAGAGCCAATCGGTTAACGCGTGAAGGATGTTGCCTCCGTCCAATGGGTAGACGGGCAAAAGGTTGAATACGACCAGGATCAGGTTGACGACCGCGAGGGAGAAGAATAATGCGTCGAGGGTCTGGAGCCAGAGATACACCCCGATGTTTTGCGCCGCCGGGTGGAGCAGCAAAACGACAGCGTAAGCGAGGACGCAAAGAAAAGCCAGCAGCATGTTCATCAACGGTCCCGCCGAATA
>JACPVD010000365.1 GCA_016191895.1 Chloroflexota bacterium
CGCATGCACATCATGCGGCGCATAAAAAGGAGTCCGACGACTCCCGTCGTCGGCGAAGTCAGGACGCGGAGCGTTCGCACTCCAATCAGACCCACGTCGAAACATTCGATCCCGGTGATATGCGTAACATGGGCGGGATGCGCAAGACCATGCCGATCACCTTCTGGTTGTACATGATCGGAACGCTTGCGCTCGCGGGCATCGTCCCCTTTGCCGGGTTCTGGTCGAAGGATGAAATTTTGCTCGATGCGAGTCTGCACTTTCCAAGCGTCTATGGTCAATTGACAGTGGCCGCATTCTTCACCGCGTTTTACATGGGACGTCAGATCTGGATGGTCTTCTTCGGCGAGGCGCGCACCGACGCGGCGAAGCACGCGCAGGAAAGCCCAAAGGTGATGACCCTGCCCCTCGTCGTGCTGGCAGTTTTGAGCGTGGTCGGAGGCGGATTGAATCTCCCGTTTGAAGGCTTTCATCATCTTGGTCATTGGCTGGGATACACGCTTGGCGAAGTTGAAGGCCTTCCATTGAATTTGCAGGTTGCCGGGATCTCCACCGCGCTGGCGTTGCTCGCCATTTTCATTTCATGGCTTATCTATGGACGCAATCCGTTGAAAGCGAATCAACCCGACCCGTTGAAACGTCCGCTTGGTTTCGTCTTCACCGGCATGGAAAACAAATGGTTTGTGGATGAAGGTTACTTCGCGCTCATCATCAATCCGTTCAAGAAACTTTCTCAATTCCTTGCGGATGTGATCGACTGGCGCTTCTGGCATGACTTTGTGCATGATACGGTTATTCTGGGAACGTACAACTGGCTGAGTGAGATCGCGCTCGATCGTTATGCCGACCAAAAAGGAATCGATGCGTTTGCGAACTGGCTCGGCACGGCGACTCAATCTGTATCGGCGACCCTGCGCAAAGTCCAGAACGGTTTCGTGCGCTCGTACGCGCTCTCTGTGATGCTGGGCGTGGTGTTGATTTTGGGATACATTATCTTTAAGTAGTTGCGGGCGCAAGTTGAAGGTTACAGGTTGACAGGTTGCAAGTTGAAAACCTTCAACCTTCAACCTGCCAACTTTCCAACCTTCAACGATTTTGCATTCGAGGATAGAACATGGAATTTCTTTTGCAACCCCTAACTCTCCTGACCTTCTTCCCGCTCCTGGGCGTGCTCGTGATTCTGTTTATGAATTCCGAGTGGAAAAACGCCATCCGCTGGACGGCGCTGGTCACATCGCTGGTAACGTTTGGCATCTCGCTTTGGACGCTTACGCAATTCGACGCATCCAACCCCGACCTGCAACTCGAAGCCAAATACGCGTGGATTCACGTGGCGGGCTGGAACATCTACTATTATCTCGCGGTGGATGGCCTGAGCATTTTGCTGGTTCTGCTGACCGCCTTCCTCACGCCAATCTCCATCCTCTCCACATGGACAGCCGTCGAAGACCGCGTAAAGGATTTCATGGTCTTCTTCCTCCTGCTGGAAGTGGGCATGACCGGCGTTTTCCTCGCGCAGGATTTGTTCCTGTTCTACATCTTCTGGGAATTCACGCTTGTGCCGATGTACTTCCTGATCGGCTTGTGGGGCGGCCCGAGGCGCATCTATGCCGCGGTGAAGTTCTTCCTGTACACGATGGCAGGCTCGATTTTGATGCTGGTCGCGATTCTCTTCCTCGGCATCAAGACCGATACCTTCAACGTGCCGACCATGCTTGCGCGTTTGCCTGACCTGTACGCCTCCGGCATCATCGACCCGAAGACTCAAATGCTCTTGTTCATCGCCTTTGCGGCGGCCTTCGCCATCAAAGTGCCGATGTGGCCGCTTCATTCGTGGCTGCCCGACGCCCACGTCGAAGCGCCGACCGCGGGTTCTGTCATCCTTGCCGGCGTTTTGCTCAAGATGGGAACGTATGGTTTCCTGCGCTTCAATATTCAACTCTTCCCGAATGCCACTGTCCAGGCCGCCCCGTGGATCGCGCTCCTTGCGACCATTGGCATCATTTACGGCGCGGCGGTTTCCTATGCTCAAGCAGATGTAAAGAAACTGGTTGCGTATTCATCGGTCAGTCATCTTGGCTTTGTGATGCTCGGCATGTTCGCGCTCAATGCGCAGGGCGTGTCCGGCGCGATTTTGCAAATGATCAATCACGGGCTGAGCACCGGCGCGTTGTTCCTTCTTGTCGGCATGGTCTACGAGCAGACTCACACGCGCGAGATCAAAGTCTATGGCGGCTTGTGGAAGATCATGCCGGTCTTTGGCACGATTATGCTGATTTCGGCGCTCTCCTCTATGGGCCTGCCCGGCCTCAACGGTTTCGTCGGCGAGTTCACCATTTTGCTCGGCGCGTTTGGCTCGAAGGCCATCGGCAACCCGTGGTATGCGGGTATTTCCGCCATCGGCGTGATCATGGCGGCGGTCTATATCCTTTACATGTTCCAGAAGATGTTCCTCGGCCCCGCTGGCGATGTGACCCACCACCACGAACTGAGAGACCTCAACTGGCGCGAGATCGTCACCGCCGTCCCGTTGATCGTCTTCATGTTCTGGATCGGCCTCTATCCCGCGCCGTTCTTCAACCTGATAGCCCCCGCGGTTGAGAAATTGTTATCCGCATTGCCTTTATAGCGGTTGAAGGCTGAAAAGTTGAAAGTTGAAGGTTTTAAACTTCAACCTGAAACCTTCAACCTAAAACCTTCAACTTTTTCGGAGCGTTCATGACGCAAACTGATTTTTCCACCCTCCTCCCGTTGACCATCCTCACTACATGGGCGTGTGTGTTGTTGCTGGTCGATCTCTTCATCCCGAAGGACAGCAAAGGCGTCACCGCATTTCTTTCGGCATTGGGGCTGTCGGTTGCATTGGGCTTTAGCATCACGCAGATCGGCTTCACCGGCACGGGCTTCAACGGCATGGTGATTCTCGACGGCTTCTCCATCTTTGCCAACCTGCTCATTCTCACCGGCGGTTTGCTCGGCATCGCCCTTGCGTATGGATATATCAAGCGCATGGGCATCGAACGCGGCGAATACTACACCCTCCTGCTCTTCAGCGTGGCCGGCATGATGCTCATGGCGCAAGCCGCGGACCTGATCGTCGTCTTCCTCGCGCTGGAAATGCTTTCCATTCCGCTCTATGTGTTGGCCGCATTCGCCCGCCCCAACCTTCAATCGGAAGAGGCGGGAGTCAAATACTTCCTGCTCGGAGCCTTCGCCACTGGATTTATCGTCTATGGGACTGCGCTGGTTTTCGGCGCGACCGGTTCCACATCCTTTGACGTAATCCTGGCCTTCGCTTCCAACGAGACCCCAAGCCTGCTCCTGACCATTGGAGCGGCTCTGCTCCTTGTCGGATTCGGGTTCAAGGTTGCCGCGGTTCCCTTCCACATGTGGACCCCGGATGTGTACCAGGGCGCTCCCACCTCCGTCACCGCGTTCATGTCATCGGGCGCGAAGATCGCGGGTTTCGCCGCGTTGTTGCGGGTTTTCGCCACCGCATTCCCATCCCTCTCTGTCGACATGACCGACATCCTGTGGGCGCTCGCGGCGTTGACCATGATCGTCGGCAACGTCACCGCTATTTCGCAGACCAACATCAAACGTATGCTGGCGTATTCCAGCATTGCCCATGCGGGCTATATGCTCATGGCCTTTGTGCCGTACGGCAACAAGGATGTGATGCCGATTTCGATTGTAGCCGGGTTGTTCTACCTCGTCGCGTATGTTGTGACCAATTTTGGCTCGTGGGGCGTTGTGATTGCCCTCGAAAAAGCCGAGGGGAGGGGACTCGAAATTGCCGACTTCGCCGGCCTCGCGAAAAAATATCCGGCCCTCGCCGCCGCCATGACCGTTTTCATGCTCTCCTTCATCGGCTTCCCGCCCACGCTGGGAATGATCGGCAAGTTCTACCTCTTCCGCGCCGCCATTGCCGGCGGATATTCGGGACTCGCCATCATCGGCGTGGTTACCTCACTGGTCTCGGCGTATTATTATCTGCGCGTGGTGGTCAACATGTATATGCGCGAAGGCGATCCCGTTGTGGAGAGGGAATTCTGGCTTAACTTCACCACCGCTGTCACCGCCATTGCAACCGTCGCGCTGAGTTTTGTCCCGCAATGGTTGTTCTTAATGGCAAGTCAGGCGGTATTGAAGTAGACCTCAATCATCAAAACATCCGAAGTCTCGCAGACTTCGGATGTTTTGATTGATTCATGGGGCGGATCTGGTTTACGCTAACAACTTGTCGTATTCGGCATGTGTCCCAATCCAAAACCAAACAATGCCGTCAGGCTTTTCCTTGCCAAGGGCGCGATACTGCGACCCAATGCGCGCAGACCACAATTTTCTTCCCTCGTCCACTTTCTTTAAATGCAAAGAAGGGTGATAAGGGTCGGCTTTGAGCAGGTGGAAATTCTTGTCCGCCAACCCCTGTATTTCTTTGGGCAGCTCCGCGTAATGTTTCCAGAAACGCGGCAAGGTTCGATGATTCACAGCGGTTTGCTTAATCCCGCGTTATATTCTTCGTCCACTTTGGCGAGCAAATCATCAAGCCGCCCGGATTTTGCGTCTTCCTCGATTTGTTTATCCCACGCTTCGGCGTAATACTCGTCGAACCACTCGCGAAAGCGGATTAATTCCTTTTCAGAAAGTTTGGTCACGGCTTGTTCGAGTTCGGTAATTGTCATAAGAAACTCCTTGTTGCAAGCCGCAGTATAGCATATCTTTTCCTTGCGCACGCTGGCAGGTACGACAGTGTGCAAGCAAAGATTGTCATTGCGGACTGCAAAATCTCCAGATTTTGCTCGAAAGTCGGAGACTTTCGACTCCATGTCTGACATGGTTTGCTTGCACACCCGGGCTCTCAGGAACCCGGAGTCTTTTGTTCCGTGATACAATGACCAATAATTTTGGTCTCTTGACCATTAATCTTGGTCTATGGAGTTTTCGATATGCTTGTGCCAATCCTCGGCTCTTTGAATACGGAAAGGGTTCTGATTTTTATTCAAGCCCGCAAGGATGGGTACGCGCGCGATATTGCCCGCTTCTTTGAAACCAATCTTTATGGAATTCAAAAGCAGCTGGATAAACTCGAAGCGGGGGGCGTGTTGGCGAGTCGGCTTGTTGGGAGGACGCGGCTGTATACATTCAATCCCCGTTACCCCTTTTTGAAGGAGTTACAGACGCTACTCTCAAAGGCGTTGACCTTTTATCCGCCCGAAGTACAGGAAAACCTGCTGATGAATCGCCGCCGTCCCAGAAGGAAGGGGAAGCCGCAATGAAGCAAATTAAGCGCATGTCTCAGGTTGAATTTGCCGCGTATGTTCAGTCTCATTTGTTGAAGAATGGGATTAAGGTCGTGTTGTCTGGCGGCGCATCAGTTTCTTTTTACAGCAATAACGCATACGTGTCCCATGATTTGGATTTGATCAATGTTGACTTTGTGAAAAGACAAAGAATCAAGAATTCTTTGGGTGGGTTGGGTTTCACGGAACATGGGCGGCATTTTATCCACTCTGATACGAAATTCATTGTCGAGTTTCCCGATGGCCCCCTTTCCGTTGGCGAAGAACCTGTAAAAGAAATTGTGGAGTTTGAATTTTCAACGGGAACTTTACGGGTTATTTCCGCGACAGATTGTGTGAAAGACAGGCTGTGCGCCTATTATTTCTGGAATGATAATCAGGGCCTGGCGCAAGCGGTTTTGGTGGCAAAGAGTTACAGGGTTGATTTGAAGGAAATTGAACGCTGGTCCGGGATGGAAGGGAAGGCGGGGGAATTCCGTGAATTCAGAAAAAAACTAAAAGAGGTGAAACCGAAAACATGAAAAACTGCCGCCTATCCGGAAAAAAATTATTGACGCGCATTTCCTTTGCGGTATAATATCGACCGCGACTTGAAAAATGGCTCCGTAGCTCAATGGCAGAGCAGTTGCCTCTTAAGCAATTGGTTGAGAGTTCGAATCTCCCCGGAGTCACAACAAAAAATCCTCATCGCGAGGATTTTTTGTTTAACCGCCTTCGTCCTGAGCGTAGTCGAAGGACATATATATCTTATTATCGTTTACTTCACCTTCAAGTTGACAACTCCATTAAACGCCAGCGCGCACCATTTCCCCTTTTCATACTCGATCCACACGCTCTTGGAGTGCAATCGCTTGCTGGTGATCTTCGCTCCCTTTTGCAGTTGACCGACGATGGCATATTCGACTCCCGGGCCATTACGCACGTTCAACACTTCCGCGGTCACCTCGAAGGACAAGCCGACTTTTACCGCATCGGGTAGATCGGTGGATATCTCCCCTGTGTCTGTGCCGCCATCCGCTGTGAAATAGGGCATCGGGTCGACGTATCCCTTATAGGGTGGATTTTCGCCGTCTATTTTCAGGCCAAAATGAAGGTGCGGCCCCGTGCTCGCTCCGGTATTGTTACTGTTGCCGACCACCGCCCCGGCTTTTACTTTTTGCCCGGCGGATACGGTCGCGCTTGCAAGATGGGCGTAATAGGTATAGTAGGTTTTCGAGCCGTCCACATGACTGAGTTTTACATAGTTGCCATAGCCGCCGTTTTCAAAGGCCACAACGGCAACTGTTCCCGCCGTCGCCGCGCCGACCGGCGTCCCATTGGGGATGCCGTAGTCGATTCCATTATGGCCGGGGAATCCCCATTTCTTGTAGATATCGGGGTTTTCACCAAATAACTGCGTAATTGGGCCGTTCACCGGGACGATCAATTTGATAGCCATGGTTCATCTCCTTTGGTTGGTTTATCGGTATCATCTCAATAAAAATTGGGGTGCGGGTGTTTTGAGCGCGTTTCGCGCGCTCAAAACACCCGCTTCCCCCTTCTTTTTGAAAAGATACGTTTATCTTGCAAATATAATATCACAACAGTTTATAACAAATTCAATATCCAAACGATCAACGGCGCAACCGCCAGCGCGGGCAGGAAATTCCCCACGCGAATCTTCTTGATCTCCAGCAAATTGCTGATTCCCAAGCCCACCAAAATCACCCCGCCGGTCGCCGTCATTTCATTCATCATCGGGTCGGTGATGATCATGCTGAGTTGCCCGGCCAGCAGGCTGATCCCACCCTGGTAGACCAGGATGATGATCGAAGAGAACATCACGCCGATTCCAAGCGTGGACGTAAACGCAATCGACGCAAACCCATCTAATGTGGATTTCACCGCCAGCAGGTTGTAATCGCCGGTCAGGCCGTCTTGAATCGAGCCGAGGATCGTCATCGGGCCGATGCAAAAAAGAAGCGACGCGACCATGAACCCGCGCACAAATTTCGACCCCGCGCCTGTTTTCGTGTCGCTGGAGAATCGCTGTTCGAGAGCCTGCCCAAGATGCTGGAGCCTGTCTTCGATCATCAGCCATTCGCCGAGCAATACGCCGATGATCAACGCGCCCAGCACGATCAACTGGTTCCCGCTTTTCAGGAACATCTGTAAGCCCATTGCCACGGTGAAGAGCCCCATGCCGGCGATCACCGTATTTTTATACCGTTCGGGGATGCGCGACCCGAAAAATAAGCCGATCAATCCCCCGAGGATGACGGTTGCGACATTGAGGAATGTGCCTGTCATGGGTTAGCCGGTTCCTGATTTTGCAAGCGAGGTCTTTTTTCCCGCGTTTTGATTTTCCAACAACTCCAGCACAAAGAACAGCGACGAAAGCCGGTTGAGATAACGCTGCAAGTCGGGGTTGATCACTTCATCATCGTCGAAGAGGCTGACCACGCATCGCTCCGCCCGTCGGACGATTGCCCGCGCCATCGAAAGCGCCGCGCCGCCGAGCGTGTCGCCGGGCAGGATGAACTCCTTCGGCATCTCCACAATATGGCTGAGTTCATCGGTTCGATTCTCGAGCCATTGCACGCGCGCTGAATCGATATGATGAAATCGTTGCGCATTCTCCGGCGTAGCGGCTACTTCGGCCATCAACTTGTACAGGTCGCGCTGGGCTTCGAGCAAAATAGCCGATGTCTGCGGCGCGGAACATTGCGCGCGCGCCAGGCCGATCGCGGCGGATGCTTCATCCAATGCGCCGATCGCTTCCATGCGGGCATGATATTTCGGGACGCGGCCTTCGCCGAGCAAGCCCGTCGTGCCGTCGTCGCCCTTTGCGGTATAAAAAGTCATGCGGGCATTATAACCACTTTGCTTGCGCGTCGCGTATAATTTTCAACATGCTTATTCCCATTCATAAAGAAATGACTCGCGAAGCGCTTGCGGATAAAGTCAGCCCGCGCGCGCTGGAAGTGATCATCGCCGCGAATATCAAACAGGATTCCCTGCGCGGGCAGGTCGGCCACGACGAATTTCATTTCGACAACAACGCCCTCGACGAATCGAATCAATACATCCGCGAACAGCGCGGGTTTGTGCTTGCCTCCCTGCTTTCGCCGGGCGTTCTCTCTGCGTGGATCGCCTTTGGGAGATTGACCCATACCGCGCAGGATTTCTACTCCCATACCAATTACGTCGCCTTGTGGCTCGACCAGTTCAACGGTGCGCCTCCCGCTCCGCCGGAGATTGATCCTGTTCAAAAGAGCATTGTCGAAAGCCCCGGCCTTTACTCCGGGAAACTTTACTTCCCGCTCGATTATTTATATTTTGTCCCGTTGCTGGGAAAAGCCTTATTGCCATTCCTCCCCACTGACTCGCATGGCAAAATGAACCTGGACTCTCCAAAACAGGGAACCATGTTCGAATACGCCCGCGCCGCCGCGATCAAGCGCACGCAGGTTGAATTCGAGACACTGGAAAAAATTCTCACGCCCGCGATGTTTACAAAATTTGTCGATCTGTAAACCGTAACGCAGACTTCGGGTATCCTCTCAACAAACTGGAGTGTAGGGTGTTGTAGGCGCGCGAAGCGTGCCCACAACACCCCACTTCCCCCTTCTGGACGAAAGTCTGCGTTACGGTCGGGTGCGGGTGATGCGGGTTCTTTATCCAATAAACGAAAGGGTATAATCACATCATGGATACAAAAACTCAACTTAATGAAGCGTTGAAAGACGCGATGAAAAGCGGCGATGAAGTCCGCAAGCGCACGGTGCGCATGGTGTTGGCCGCGGTGAAACAGGTGGAAGTGGACAAGCAGTCCGCGCTCGATGAACTGGCGGTGACTGGTTTGATTCAAAAGGAGATCAAGAATCGCCGCGAGGCTGTGGAAGAGGCGAAGAAGGCGGAGCGCTCCGATTTGATCGAGGCGAACGAGGCGGAGATCAAAGTATTGGAGGTATTCCTGCCGAAGGCCATGCCCGATGATGAATTGCGCGCGCTGGTACAGGCCGCCATTGCCGAGACCGGCGCCGCTGCGCCAAGCGACATGGGCAAGGTGATGAAGATCGTCATGCCCACGGTTGCCGGCCGCGCCCCGAACGACAGAATCAGTTCGATGGTCAAGGAATTGCTCGCGAAGTGATTTGCAGTCAATGAGGTGACGGTCACTTTGAAAGTGACCGTCACCTGTTGCATCATCCATCATGCCCGCCCGCTCCCCGGTTTCCGCCCGTATTCGAATTACCCAGATCGGCCTGATCGTTTCGGTCAGCCTGATCTCTTTTGCCGTGTTGATCACGCCGCTGGCGTTGCGCCCAAGCGCCCAGGCGCTGGATATTGGCGATGTGTCGCAGATCACCATGCGCGCCCCGCGCGACATTGAATATGTGAGCGAAATTCGCACAGAGGAGGCCCGCCAGGCTGCGGAAAGCGCGGTGGAGCCGGCCTTTACCCCGCCCGATCCCGCAATCGCGCGGACCCAACTCGAAGGGCTGGAGACAACGCTTCAATACATCACATCGATTCGTAATGATGTAACACTGAGCCTCGATGCGAAGAAATCCAAACTGGTTGTGCTGAGCGATGTGCGTTTGGAGCTGGATATCATCGAATATGTGATCTCCGCCTCCGAGCCGCGCTGGAATACAGCGCAGACCGAATCTTTGCGCGTGTTGGAATTGGTAATGCGCCGCGCGATCTATGAGGATAAGGTCGAATCGACGAAAGCGGGGGTTGCCTCATCGGTGAGCCTGACGCTGAACGAACAACAGTCCGTATTGGTGACGGAATTGGTGACAGCCTTCGTTGTGCCGAACAGTTTTTTTAGCGAGGAGTTGACCACCGCCGCAAAACTTGCCGCGCGGGAGGGCGTGAAGCCCATTGTGAGAATTTACAAGGCCGGTGAAACCATTGTGCCGGCCGGCGCGATCATCACCCCGGCGGACATGGAAGCCTTTCAACGACTGGAGATGATTCGCCCCGGTCAACGCTGGGAGGATATGGCTGGCGCGGCGGCGGTGATCGTTTTATCGGCGGCGTTCGTGCCGCTTTATTTCTTCCGCCGTAAACGATCGGTCGTGGTGAACGAGCCGCGCAGTATCCTGGTCATCGCCATTATTTTTGTCGTCTTTCTGATTGGCGCGAGGCTGTTCGCGAATCGGACGCTTGCCCCGTATGGCTATCCGTTGCAGGCGGCGGGGCTTCTCATTACCGCGCTGTTTGGGTTGGAAGCCGGCCTCGTGATCACCATTCCCCTGTGCCTGCTGGCCGCTTATGGATTGCCAAACACGCTCGATCTCGCGCCATATTATTTGATCTCGTCGTTGATCGGCCTTCTCGTGCTCGGGCCAGTGCGCCGCTTTTGGGGATTTGTCCGTGCTGGGATTGCGATCACACTTTCGGGGCTGGCCGTGTTGATGGCGTATCGCCTGCCGGTCTCGGCGCCGGATGTGCTGGGCGCTGTCCAATTTGTGGGCGTGGCTTCCTTTTCCGGGCTGGCCGCGGCGAGCATTACGCTGTTGGTTCAATATCTTTTGGCGCAAACGCTTGGACTGACCACCGCGTTTCAACTGCTCGATATCTCGCGCCCCGATTTTCCGCTGTTGCAATTCCTGTTGCGCAACGCGCCCGGAACATATCAACATAGTTTGCAGGTCGCCAACCTCGCCGAGCAGGCCGCGGAAAAGATCGGCGCCGACCCTCTGCTCACGCGGGTTGGAGCGCAGTTTCATGATATCGGCAAGGCGTTGAATCCAAACTTTTTCATCGAAAATCAAATCCCCGGCAATGTCAACAAGCATGAAGATATTTCCCCGGAAGAATCCGCCGCCACGATCATCCGCCATGTGACGGATGGAATTCAACTCGCGAAAAAACACCGCCTGCCGGGCCGCCTGCATGATTTCATCCTTGAGCATCACGGTACGTTGATCACGCGCTATCAATATAACCAGGCCATGGAAGCGGCAAAAGGCGATGTGTCCAAAGTGGAGATCGAAAAATTCCGCTATCCCGGCCCGCGCCCGAGTTCGCGCGAGACCGCCATGCTGATGTTGGCCGATGCCACCGAAGCCCGCGCCCGCGCCGAACGCCCCGCCACCGACGACGAACTGCGCGCGCTCGTCCGCAGTGTGATCGAAACGGTGCAGAAGTTCGGTCAGCTGGATGATACGCTCTTGACCCTGCGCGACCTGAACCTGATCACCGAATCGTTCACCTCCACCTTGCGCGGCACGTATCATCCGCGCATTCAATACCCCAACGCAAAAGTCCCCGACCAGGATTCGACCATCCTGGCGACGAGAAAGAAGAATGATTAACATCGATAACCAACAGGATTTTCGTGAATCGCCCCTGCTCGAGCGGGCGGCCCGTTATACGCTGGAGACATCGCCCGATATGGATTCCGATGCCGATATCACCATCGTGTTGACGGATGACTCACAACTGCATGAACTGAATCGCGACTATCTCGGTGTGGACGCGCCCACCGATGTCCTTTCGTTCCCCGCATCCGAAACGGACCCGGAGACTGGCGCGGCGTATCTGGGCGATATCCTCATTTCGATTCCGCGCGCAAGGGAACAGGCGCAGGCGGCGGGTCATCCCCTCGAGGCGGAGGTGCAACTGCTGGTGGTGCATGGAACACTGCATTTGCTGGGGCACGATCATGCCGAGGCGGAGGAAAAAGCCCGCATGTGGCAGGCGCAGGCCGAGGTCATGGCAAGACTCGGGTTGACTCACGTCCGCATACAGGATGAATAGCGGTGGGCTTCATACGTTCGCGGCTTGAGTCGTTTCGGCATGCGTTTCGCGGCTGGGTTCACGTGTTGCGCACGCAGAAAAATGTCTGGATACATGGCGCGATCGCGCTGATCGTTTTTTTGCTTGGCTTGTGGGTGGGCCTTCCGCCGCGTGATTGGGCGGTGATCATTCTGACGGCGGCGCTGGTGTTTACGGCGGAATTCATCAACACATCCATCGAAGCCGTTGTGGATTTGGCCAGCCCCGATAAACATCCGCTCGCAAAGATTGGAAAAGATGTAGGCGCGGCCGCAGTATTGGTTTCCGCGATTGCGGCGATTCTGATCGGCCTGCTTCTTCTTGGCCCGCCAATATGGGCGAAAATTGTATCGGTGGTCGAGCGTTGTGTCGAGTTTATCGAGACGTAGATTCAAGCGTTCTTCTTGAAGCGTACGCCAGTGCGGTGTCGAGACCACCACTGATGGGTTTACTTTTCATTTCAGGTTTGCATCTCACTGTTGGTCTCGATGCGGCGGAACGAACGCCGCCTACTCGACCAACGGATAATCCC
>JACPVD010000072.1 GCA_016191895.1 Chloroflexota bacterium
GCGGTATTTGTGATCATTCTTCTTTGGCGATGAAGTTCAGGTTTCGCGTTCCAGTGACGGACTTTCCGACTCCGACGCCGTGCTGTTTCTGGTTAATCTCATGTTTTTGCGCGATGACTTTTTCGAGACTCTCGATGAATTGCCCGAAGTGTTCTGTCCCGCTTGCCGCTTGAAGCGTGACCTTATCCGCGTTTCCGAGAATGTTTTCAAGAAGCCTGAGTTCGGCAATATCGAGCAGTTTTGGAACGTCTTCCGCGGCCACGGTCGCCAGGTCGGAATCGGACGGCGCGGTAAAGTTCGCTGGAACAATATCCAGCGCGAGTAACGCCATGCCGATGGGGTCAGCCAGATCGACGTTTGAGCCACTCACACTGACGCCCATACCGACAAATTCCATGCGTTTCTTTGCGCGGGATACAAGAACTGATTCAACGTCTGCGCGGGTAACTGACATATTTGTTTATCCAGATAAAAATTAAGTAATCTCTGGCAGGGATTTTTCCCTGCCAGAGAAAAAGCAAACTACCGGACGTAGGTGGTCGGGATGGTGTACGATCCGCCGGTGCCAAGTTCCATCACAACGCCGTTGAGACGGTTGGCCGCGCCAAATCCGTAGCGGTGGCGATAGAACGAGGCTTGAAGCGGAAATACCGCGTCCCTTTGCACGAGAGCCAAGTCGCCCGCGCCGAGTCCAACTTCAGCGGGATCGACGCGCATCTTCAAGGGCTTGGGCGCTTCGAGGTGGATGCCAAACATATAGTTCGCGGGGATGTAAGGCCATTCCACGAGCCAGGCATCGGCATAACCGATCACCTTGCCGGGCAGGCCGTTCGGCAAGCCGGTGATGGTGGTCACGTCCGCGCCGGGATTCTCGAACTGACTCATGCCATCGTCATTGAACGAGGCGAGCGCCTTTAACTTGGCGCGTTGGGCTTTGTTGAAGAAGATTGCTACGTTCGAACCGTTCGTCGCGGGTCCGCCGAAGTGTTCTTCCAATTCGTCCACGATGGTCGTGATGGGGTTGCTGGTGTCGTCGATTGCGGAGGCGGCATATCCCGATTCGAGATAGTGGTTGTCAGTGGCAAGGTCTTCCGAGCCATACACCGGAGAGTACAAGTCGGAATCGCCATTGGCAAGCGGCTTGACGCTCAACGCTCCCGCCCCGGTCTGATCCGTGACAGCCCAATTGGTGTTCGGGAACAGCGCCTTCAAGATTTCCTTGCGCATGGTGTTCTTGGCGCGGGTCTGCACCGCTTCAAGATGGCGATTGAGTTCGGGAAGGGTCATGTACGCCAATTCGATGTCGTTGCCGGCCACTTGATCGCCGAAGTTGAGCAGGGGGAATTCCACCTGCCACTCGCCTTCGACTTTGCGGGCACCTGGTTGATCGGCGTTGGTGAGAGCCTGCAAGTACCCGCCGCCGGGAAGTTTGTAGACTTCGCGGAATTTGGTTGTCACTTCTTCCACGAACACGCCGCGCGCGGCGGCAAGTTCAGCGTTGAACTGGTTGAGAAGTTCTTGAATTGCGTCCCACACGGTCTGTTGACCGATGGTGTTGACGTAACGCTCGTCATTGTCATTGAGGTTGAGTGCGCCCCAGATTGTGCCAGCCATGTTAATTACCTCCTGCCTACACCTTGCTCAGGTGTAGCACTTTTGAACGATCCGGGTCGGTCATCGGGTACACATACCCAACCAACAGGGTCGCGGTTCCAGCGGCGTCTGCGAGTTCGCCAGCGGTATTGCTGACGTACACAGCCGCGCCATAAGCGAGTCCGCTCAGGTCAAAGCCGACCACGTCGCCTTCGACCGCGGCATCCACGGCCTGACCGGCCTTGATGGATTGCATGGCAATGCCGATGTAGGTGTTCGCGGGGGCGGAGCCGTTCGCGTCGGCGATGTTCGCCTTGCCGTTTGCGTCAATGTACAGGGGTTGTCCCGCCGCAATATCGACAGCCGCAATCAGCGGGTGTTTCTTGGTTTTGAGAGGCCACACATCGGCTACCGATGCGGGCGTTCGAGTTAAGTCAGCCATTGCTTGCTCCTTGTTTGATATTTAGAAACGTGAATGTTTACCTGTCGGAGTCGCCGCGTCCTGTTTGGGATTCGGTTTGCGCGGCCTTTCTCCTCCAGGAGTCCCTCTTTGCGTTGTTGTGGATTCCGCTTCCGTCAGGAAGGGCTTTTCCTTCGCCAATACGCCAAGGGCTTCTTCGATGCCTGTGTACGCGCCTTCTTTTTCGGCGATGTCTTTACGCGCGACGCTCAGCAAAACAACATCGAGGGCGTCAGTGCGGAATTTCGGACGGATAATCTTGCCATCCTTGTCCTTGATCTCGCGCCCAGCGGCGATCTTGATTTCCGTGTCCAGAATTCGCTTGCCGAGTTCCGCAAGGGTTTTCTCGTGCGCGTCCTTCTGGTCGGCGAGAGATTTTTCAGCCGCGGTCGCTTTGTCCTGAGCCTTTTGCAGTTCTGTCTTTTGCGCGTCGTCGGCTTCTTTAGCCTTTGCAATCAAGGTTTTCAGGCCGTCCGCGTTCTCGACTCCGATCTCTTTGAAAAGATCGGCCAACGCTGACCCTTTTGCCTGCGCCGCTCGTTGTGCGAAAAGCGCGTCCAGTTCCTCCTGCGTGAACGTCTTGCCCTTTGTTTCGGGCTTCTCGTCCTTTTCGTTACCTCCACCACCACCGCCGGAGTCGGCGTCAAAAAACACAGAAGGTCGAAGAAGTGAAAATAGATTCGTGTTCATTTTGGTCTCCCATCATTGACCGCTGATGTTGCGTATTATGTCCCGCTGAGTTAACAAAAAAAACCGAGACGCTCAAAAGAGAGCGCCTCGGTTTCTGTGAACTCAGTCAGGCGAAATAGGGGATTGGTTTACAGCCTGCCCCTGTCAGTTAACCGCATTATAGCACAATTTTTCTAATTTTCTCCGGTAGAATCTCGCGCATGAACACTTAATACTGTATGGTAAAAACAAGTTACAAGCCCACCTGCCAAAAATGCGGGTCGCCGCTTAAGTTTCGGAAATGGTCAAAACGCTACCCAACAAATAGTCATTATCGGGAAGCGCTCGCGGAATGTCCTAAAGGATGCGGAATGTGGCAAGTGCGGTATCTCGACGGGCAACCAACTTGTAGCCCCTATCAGGTAAAACCAAAAGCGGAAAAGAACCGTCGCGGATCATGGCGTTTGTCAGAAAATAGAACGGCGGCGATTAAAGCAATATACGGAAGCATCCAGAAATTCCTCGACACCGCTCCGCTGGTTTGTACGTCATTGCAGTCTAAATCATAGTTAGAATGCCTCAGGTGAATTATGGATAGACGCGAAAGAATGTTGTTGGGAGCGCATGGTTTTGATTGGCACTGGTGGATTTTCGATGTGTCATTCTCTGTGCTTTCTCTCCGCGAAATCAAATCCCCGCATTGGCTTGCCTTGTTGCTTTGTAAATTTGGCAAACATGCTTGGTGGATTGATAGCGAAATTTTCAAGTTTCCCGCAACGTATAAGTGTGCAAAATGCGGCATTCTAA